>JBBIPB010000015.1:0-31295 GCA_037443065.1 Acidobacteriota bacterium
TCCCCGAGCTGAACGCGGCCCTGACTCCCTTCTTCGAGAAGGAGGGAATCCGCCCGCACACCTACCGGGACCTCCTCTGGAGCTGGTTCGTCAAGAACTGCCCCCCGCACGCGGACTGGGACGAGCGCCCGGCCGCCTGACTCCGCCCTGAAACACCGTCGCAAGAAAGCCCGTACCACGGGGATACGGCCCCAGATGGGCGCCGGCCGGAGGTGTTCGATGAGGTCTCTGAGGCCCGGAATCCGTCCACTCTTCGTTCTCGCTCTTCTCGCCGCCTGCGGGGCTGGTCCGGCCCTCGCCCAGGGACTGACCCTTTCCCCCTCGGGCGACAACCAGCGGGCGACTGTCACGCAGCAGATCGGCCCGGTGAAGGTCACGATCGACTACTCCAGCCCGCGCGTCGTCCTCCGAGGGCAGGACCGGAAGGGGAAGATCTGGGGCGGGCTCGTCCCGTACGGCCTTTCGGACCTCGGGTACAACGGCTGCTCGAGTTGCCCGTGGCGCGCCGGGGCGAACATGAATACGACCTTCGCCGTGACGCACGACGTCGATGTCGAGGGGCAGAAGCTCCTGGCCGGTACGTATGGCCTCCAGATGATCCCCGGCGAGACGGAGTGGACGGTCATCTTCTCGAAGGACAGCCACTCCTGGGGGAGCTATTGGTACGACCCTAAGGAGGACGCCCTCCGGGTCACGGTGAAGCCGGCGAAGTCGGAGTATCACGAGTGGCTCACGTACGACTTCACGGTCCGCGAGCCCGAAAGGGCGACCGTGGCGCTGATGTGGGAAAACCTCGAAGTCCCGATCCGGATCGCCGTGCCCAACGCGAAGGAGCTCTGGGTGGCGTCGCTCCGTAGCCAGCTCCGGGCCGGGCTCGGATTCAACTGGACGAACCTTCAGCAAGCGGCCGACTGGTGCATCCAGAACAAGGTGAACCTGCCGCAGGCGTTGACCTGGGCCGAGAGGGCGATGACCCCCGACGTGGGCGGTTCCGAGACCTTCTCGACGCTGACCACGCTCTGGCGGGCCGAGCTGGCCAACGGGAAGGACGCCGACGCCGCCAAAACGCTCGATAAGGCCCTCGCGAGCCCGACGGCCAACCCGATTGCGATCCACTACCTCGGCCGGCAGCTCCAGGCCGACGGGAAGAAGGACGAGGCGGTCCGGGTCTTCCAGATGAACGCGAAGCGCTACCCGGGCCAGTGGCCCGTGAACGTGGGCCTCCTGCGCGCGTACGCGGCGACGGGGGACAGGAAGAAGGCGATCGAATACGGGAAGCTCGCGATCGCGCAGGCCCCCGATCCGGGAAACAGGAAGAACCTCGAAACCATGGTGAAACGGCTCGAAGAGGGCAAGGAGATCAACTAGGAGTCTGGGATTGGATCTCTTCGGGTAATCTCCGCCGTCTATGGCGACCGAGACGGCCGCCCCGGCGGCGGAGAAGTACTTCGGCCTCTCGAGGGAGGATCTTCTTCAGGCGTTCAGGACCGCGTACACGTCGCGCCGGATCGACGACAAGGAGATCCAGCTCAAGCGCCAGAACCGGATCTTCTTCCAGATCTCCGGGGCGGGACACGAGGCGGCGCAGGTGGCGCTGGCAAGGAGCCTCCGCCCCGGGGTCGACTGGCTCTTCGGCTACTACCGTGACCGGGCCCTCTGCCTCGCCCTCGGAGTGACGCCGTACGAGATGTTCCTCGGCGCGGTTGGCGCCGCGTCGGACCCCTCATCGGCTGGCCGGCAGATGCCCTCCCACTGGTCCTTTCCCGCTCTCCGGATCTTCACGCTCTCCTCCCCCACGGCAACGGAGTGCCTTCCGGGAGTCGGCGCCGCGGAGGCCGGGCGCTTCCTCATGCGCCCCGAGTCGGCCGGCCTTCTCCCCTCGACGCCGGGCGCCAGCGGGGACGAGGTCGTCGTCGTCACGATCGGGGAAGGCGCGACGTCGGAAGGGGAGTTCTGGGAGGCGCTCCACGCCGCCTGCACGAAGAAGCTCCCCGTCGTCTTCGTCGTGGAGGACAACGGCTATGCGATCTCCGTCCCCGTGGAGGTGAACACGCCGGGTGCGTCGATCTCGAAGCTCGTCCGGGGCACTCCCGGCCTCTTCGTCGTCGAGACCGACGGCTGCGATTTCCTCGATTCGTACGACGCTTTCCGCTGGGCCGTCGCGTACGCGCGCGAGCGGAAGGGGCCGGTTCTCGTCCATGCGCACGTCGTCCGCCCCTACTCCCATTCCCTCTCGGACGACGAGCGGCTCTACAAGACGGCGGAGGAGCGGAAGAAGGAGGCCGAGCGGGACCCGGTCGAGGCGCTTGCCCGCCTCCTCCTCGAAGACGGACTCGCGACCGGGGAGGAGATCGCGGCCCTCAAGGCCGCCTGCGACGCGGAGGTGAACGACGCGGCCGACCGCGCGCTCCGCGAGAGCCAGCCCTCCCGCGAGACCGTCTTCGCGAACGTCACCTCCGCCGACGTCGACCCGACGTCGGCCGCCTTCGACACCGAGGACTCGCCGGAGGCCGGGGGGAACGAGACGACGATGGTCGACCTGATCAACGCGACCCTCCGCGACGAGATGGCCCGCGACGGCCGGATCGTCGTTTTCGGCGAGGACGTGGCGGACGCCTCCCGCGAGGAGATCCTCTCCGAGTGCAAGGGGAAGGGGGGCGTCTTCAAGGTCACGGCCGGGCTCCAGAAGCTCTACGGGAAGGAGCGCGTCTTCAACGCGCCTCTCGCGGAGGCGAGCATCGTCGGACGGGCGATCGGCTGGGCCGCGCGGGGCCTGAAGCCCGTCGTCGAGATCCAGTTCTTCGACTACATCTGGCCCGCGATGCAGCAGATCCGGGACGAGCTGACCACGATCCGTTGGCGGTCGGCGGGGCGCTTCTCGGCTCCGGTCGTCGTCCGCTGTGCGACTGGCGGGTATCTGACCGGGGGCGGGCCGTATCACTCACAGTCGGGAGAGGTGACCTTCACGCACATCCCCGGCCTCAGGGTCGTGATGCCATCGAACGCCCGCGACGCCTGCGGCCTTCTCCGGACCGCGATCCGGTGCGACGACCCGATCCTCTTCCTCGAGCACAAACACCTCTACCGGCAGACCCACAACAAAGGGACCTATCCGGGGAAGGAGTTCCGGATCCCGCTCGGGAAGGCGAAGACGGTCCGCGCGGGAGACGCTGCGACGGTCGTGACGTACGGGGCCACGGTCTTCCGGAGCGTGACCGCAGCCAACCGCCTCGCGGATGAGACGGGGCGCGAGGTGGAGGTGATCGACCTCCGGTCGCTCGCGCCGTTCGACTGGCCGGCCGTCTCGGCCTCGGTGAAGCGGACGAACCGCCTCCTCGTCGTCCACGAGGACTGGCTCACGCATGGTTTCGGCGCGGAGATCGCCGCGCGCTCCGCCGACGAGCTCTTCCCTTTCCTCGACGCTCCGGTCCGCCGCGTCGCGGCGAAGGATGTCTTCTGCGGCTACGCGCCCCGGCTCGAGGAGGCGACGCTCCCGCAGGCGGACGACATTCACGACGCGCTCGCCGCCCTCCTCGCGTACTAAGCTCGCGCTCGTGATTCGACGCGCGACAGCGGCCGCAGGGGCCGCTTCTCTTTCGCTCGTCGCCCTCGTCTCGTTGCTTCTGGGAGCGTTCCTCGCCGACCCGATCGGCCTTGTGGAAAGCCTCGGCGAGGCGGCCCTCCGCCGCGCCGGGACGCATACCGAAACCTTCGCCGCGCCGGACGGGACGCGTCTCAACGTCTTCGTGGCCGGGCCCCTCTCCGCCGGGCGCCCGGTCGTCCTCCTTCACGGTCTCGGCGCCGACGCGCTCTACTGGACGCGGACGATTCTCGCCCTCCGGAGCAGCGGGCGGACCGTTCTCGCTCTCGACGCCCCCGGATCGGGCCGGAGCGGGACGCCGAAGTCCCCCGCAGGGTTCTCTCTTCCGGCGCGGGTCGCCGCCGTGGAGGGGCTTGCGACGGCGCTCCGCCTCGACCGCTTCGATCTCGTCGGCCACTCCCTCGGAGGGGCGACGGCCGGACTCTTCGCCCTCGCCCACCCGGACCGGGTCGGCCGGCTCGTCCTCGTCGACGCGGCCGGTTTCACCCACGCCTCGGAGGCGGAGCTTGCGTGGTTTCGGTCGATCGTGCGCCCGCGCGACCGCCGCGGCGCGCGCCGGCTTTTGGACCTTCTCTTCTTCGTCCGGCCTTTTCCGGCGTCAGGAGCCGTCGCCGACGCGCTCGCGCGCCGGTTTCTCGCCCCGAACGTCCAGACGACGATCGCCGAGGCGGGGCGGGCCGACGTCCTCCTCGGCCGCGAGGGAGACCTTCCGGCCGGGACGGCGCTGATCTGGGGAGGAGAGGAGGCGCTCTTTCCCGTCGAGGACGCGCGGGTTGCCGCCGCGAAGCTCCGGGGCGGAATGCTGACTGTCGTCCTCGGGGCCGGGCACGACGTGCCGCTCGAGAAGCATGCGGTATTCGAGCGCGCCCTTCTTAACGCCCTCTCCCGCCCCTGACGCGCGCGTTCTACTGCGGGCCGGCCGGCTCGAAGGTCGTGACGATCGGGATGCTCGTCGACCCGGTGAAGCGCTCGTCGAAGGCCTCGGCAAGGACGCGTCCGTCGATGTCGCGGGCCATCGGCTCCCCCGCGAGGACGAGGAGCGTCGGGGCGATGTCGAGGACTTGCGCCGAGGTGAGGCGGACTCCCGCGCGGATCCCGGCGCCCTGAAGGAGGAGGAAGCCGTCCGCCCCCGCGTCCGGGCTCGCCGAGGGGGGCTCGGCGCGGAGGAACGAGCCGAGCGCGTCGAGCGGTGGCGGTGGACCCCAGCTGACGGGAGAGAAGACGCAGATCGTCCGGTCGCGTCCCTCGCGCTGGAGGAGGTCGCGAAGGAGGTCGTCGAGGAACCGGTAGTACGCGGCGAGCGCCTGGGCCTTCGGCGCCGCGTCGGGGACGGGCAGCCCCCAGTAGCGCGCGTCCCCCGCCGCACCGAACGGGCCCGAGACGAACGCCGCTCCGGGCAGGACGAGGACGAGGACGTTGCTCGACCCCTGCGGCGGCGTTCCAAGGGCCGCGCCGAGGATCGTGAGGTCGCGCGCCGCTGCGGGAAGGGTCGTCCGCCCCGCAAGCTCCGGCCCGAGCCCGGAGGGCGAGAGGCTCCGAACGAGCGGCCGATCGAGGCGCGACGGGTCGACGCGGAAAAGGTCCAGCGTCTCCTTTTCGCCGGCAGCGGCCGCACCCGGCCAACCGAGGACCGAGGTTTCGTGGCCGCGCCGGGAGAGAATCTCCCAGAACGTCAGGCTGCGCCTCTCGGCCGGCGAACGGCGCGGCCGTGTGAACGGGAGGCCGAAGCGGAGAGAGCTGCCCGGCAGGAGCGTCCGAAGGCGTATCGGCCCCACCAGCGTTTCCCGCACCTCTTCCGAGACGACGCCGTGCTTGAACGGGCGCTTTCCGGTCGCGGCCGTCGTCCAGAGCGCGAGAGGCTCCACGGCGGTGCCGCTCGCGAGGGGGCCGGCGGCGCCCTTTCTCAGGAGCTCAGCCAGCGTCGGGAGCGATCCCTCAGACGCCCCCGCCGTCACGAGCTCCCACGAGACCCCCTGAATTCCGACGATGAGAAGGCTCCGCGTGGCCGCGGCGGGAAGCGACGGGAGCGTGGCGAGAGAGGGCGGAGAGGCTGCGCGGCCCGCGAGGAGAGGTGCCGTGAGAAAGAGTCCGAGAAAGAGCGCTGGGAGCGGCGCGGCCCGCCATTCCGGGTGCCGCCGGACGAGCAAGGCGAAGGCCGAGCCGAACGAGAGGAGAGTCCAGAGGCCCGCCACGACCGCTGCGGCTCCGAGCACCCGCCGCGCGCCCCCCGCGACGAAGGTGTAGAAGATCCCGCGCTGCGCCTCGGCGAAGGCCGCGAAGAGCGCCGCCGAGAGAGCGAAGAGGAGGGCGCCGCCGGCCCGCCCCCCGCGGCGCCGGTTCGGGAGGAGGAGAAGAGGGGACGCGAGGAGGGCGCCCCCCGCCGCCACGAGGGCTCCGAGTGCGAGCGCCCGGCCCGGCGCGAGGAGCCCGGGGTTCAATCCGACCAGCAGGTCGGCCCACGCCGCGCCGGCTGCCGCTCCCACGACGAGGGGGTGGAACCGCCGGAGGGCCTCGCTCATAATCCGCGCCCGGCGAGTCTCGCCCCCCACACGATGCCCGTCAACGAATCGCTTCGCGTCCTCAGGACCGTCCATTACGACCCGGCGCACTACTCCCTTTTTCTCTCGGCGGGGAGCATCGGGCCGCAGACGAGGCCCGGACAGTTCGCGATGCTCCAGGCGGGAGAGGGGTTCCGTCCTTACCTCCGCCGCGCGTTCTCGGTCGCCGACGTCACGAAGGTCGCGGGCGTCCCGGCGCTGGAGTTCGTCGTCAAGGCGGTCGGCCTCGGGACGGGGTTGCTGGGGCGGCTCTCTGAAGGGACTCCGATTCCGGTCCTCGGCCCGCTCGGCGTCCCGTTTCCGACGGACGACCTGACGCGCGAGGATCGCGTCGCCCTCGTCGCAGGAGGGATTGGCCTCGCTCCGCTTCTTCTCCTCTCCCGGGAGCTCGCGGCCCGCGGCGTCTCGGCGGACCTCTTCTACGGCGGCCGGAACGAGACCGACGTCCTGAAGCGCGCCGACTTCGAACGCTTTCTCGGTCCGCACCGCTGCCGCTACGCGACCGACGACGGCTCCCTCGGCAGGAAAGGGCTCGTCACGGACCTCGTGACGCAGGCCCTCGACGGCGCTGTCCGCTGGAAGCGTCTCTTCGCCTGCGGTCCGCTCCCGATGTTCCGGACGCTCGCGGCGATCGTCGAGAAGGCGGCCCTGGACGCCTCCTTCGCCCTCGAGTCGGAGATGGCGTGCGGCTTCGGGGTCTGCCTCGGCTGCGTGGCGCCGACGAGCGACGGGCGGTTCGCGACGGTTTGCACGGAAGGCCCCTGCGTCCCGCCGTCCGCGGTCGACTGGAGCCGGGTGTAGCGCACATGGCCGTCGACCTCTCCGTGCGCCTCGGCCGACTCGCCCTCAAGAACCCGATCGCGACAGCCTCGGGGACGTTCGGCTACGGGCTCGAGTTCACGCCGTTCGTCCCGCTCAGGACGCTCGGCGCGATCTCGGTCAAGGGGCTCTCTCTCCGCCCCTGCTTCGGAAACCCGCCGCCCCGCATCTGCGAGGCCGACGCCGGGATGCTGAACGCGATCGGCCTCCAGAACATCGGCGTCGACGCCTTCCTCGCCGAGAAGCTCCCGGAGCTGCACCGCCTCGGCGCCACGGTCATCGCGAACGTCTGGGGGGATACGGAAGACGAGTACGTCGCGGTCGTCGAGCGGATCGGCGCCGACCGCCGCGTCGCCGCCATCGAGCTGAACGTCTCCTGCCCCAACGTGGTCAAAGGGGGTCTCATCTTCGGGAACAACCCTCAGGCGCTCGGGGCCCTCGTCGGGCGGGTCCGCTCCGCCACGAAGCTGCCGCTCATCGTGAAGCTCTCGCCGAACGTCACGGACGTCTCCGTGACCGCGAAGGCCGCCGTCGACGCCGGGGCCGACATCCTCTCGCTCATCAACACGCTCGTCGGCCTCTCGATCGACATCGAGACGCGCCAGCCGAAGATCGGTTTCACCACCGGGGGGCTCTCCGGCCCCGCCATTCGCCCCGTCGCCGTCCGGATGGTCTGGGAGGTGCGCAAGGCGCTCCCGAAGGTGCCGATCTTCGGGATCGGCGGAATCGAGACCGCCGAGCATGTCGTCGAGTTCCTCATTGCAGGGGCGGACGCCGTCCAGGTCGGGACGGCCAATTTCCGCGACCCGACGGTGTCGGCGCGGCTCGTCGACGACCTGGCCAGATGGTGCGCCGCCCACGGCGTCCGCCGTGTCTCGGATCTCACGGGCACGCTGAAGACCCGCCCTCGCCCGGAGCTTCGTTTCGGATGAGCGGTTCCCGCGCCCGCCTCGCCGTCGCCCTCGATCTCCCCTCTCGCGACGCGATCCTCTCCGCCGTCCGCGACCTCGCACCCGAGGTCGGGGTTTTCAAGCTGGGCCTCGAGGCGTTCGTCTCCGAGGGGCCGGCACTCGTCCGGGAGATCGCGGCGGCCGGGACCCGCGTCTTCCTCGACCTGAAGCTCCACGACATCCCGAACACCGTCGGGCGCGCCGCGGCCGCGGCGGTCCGGACGGGGGCCTCGATCCTGAACTGCCATGCGGCCGGCGGCGCGGCGATGATGCAGGCCTTCGGAGCGGAGGGACGGGCGGCTGCCGCGAAGGCCGGCCTTCCGCGCCCTTCGTTGCTCGCCGTGACGGTTCTCACGTCGCTCGACGCGGCCGCGCTCTCCCGGATCGGCCTTCTGGGATCTCCGCGCGAGGCGGCCCTCCGCCTCGCCCTCCTCGCGAAAGAGTCGGGCCTCGACGGCGTCGTCTGCTCGCCGGAGGAGACCGCCGCGATCCGCGCGGCGTGCGGGAGCGACTTTCTCCTCGTCGTCCCCGGCGTCCGCCCGGCGGGCACGGAGGCCGGCGATCAGAAGCGGGTCGCGACGCCTGGAGAGGCGATCCGCGCCGGGGCCGACCTCCTCGTCGTCGGCCGCCCCATCCTCGCCGCCGAAGGCCGCGCCGCCGCGGCACGGGCCATCGTGGCCGAGATCGCAGCGGTACTCGGCTGACCTGCGCTACCCGACCGGGATCTTCTCGTACCGCGGGGGCGCGGAGGGATCCTTTACCGTCGAACGCTCGGCCAGGGCGATCTCCTCGTCGAGGAAGTCGCGGAGTGCCTTGAGGAGCGCAACGCCCGAAAAGGCCGCGCGCCCGAGCGCCGCGCGCCCGGCGAGAGAGAGGGTGAAGCGCCCCACGAGGTCCGCGGCCGGCTTGAGGAGGCAGTTCTCCCCCCCGCAGGCGATTCCCCGGACCGGTCCCGAAGCGGGAGGGGGTGGCGCGGCCTCGCCGCCGGCCGGGGACTCCCCGGCTTCGCCGGGGCCGAAGTCCCGCTCGATCGGATCGACGTGCGCGGCCGGGCGGCGCGTCCGTCCCGAAGGCATTTTCTTTCCACCCGTCTTCCCCTCGCTCATCTCTTCCCCCTCGGCTCGGCCACGGCTTCCCGCGCGCGTTCCCCGTCGGCCTTTCCCTTCGCGAACCGGACGGCAAGCTTCCCGTCCTCCACCTTCGCGCCCGACGGCGTGAGGCCCCCGAACGTCCGCGGGATCGGGATGTGGTGCCGGACGTTCCCGATCCGGACGATGAGATCCCCCGAAGCCACGGCCAGCTCGACCTCGTCCTTCCCGACGAAGGGCAGCTCCAGCGTCAGTACGTACGCCCCTCCACTCTTGGTGTACCGGTACGGTGGCGTCACGCGATACGACGCGGCGGGGTTCCTCTCGCCGTAGAGGTCTGCCCCGAGCCGGGCGAGCGCCTCCCGGCCGACGACCTGGTCGTCCCGAAGGGGAAGGGTCCAGATCGGGACCGGGTCGAAGTAGCGCCGCGCCTCCTCGAGGAACTGCGCCTGCGTCCGCCGCCACTTCCTGAAGAAGGGGTCCTCGACGCCGTCGGGGAGAAGGCGGTTCACGAGGACGGCGTCGACCGTGAAACCGTAGAGGCCGAAGTACATGAATGCCCGCTGGGTCTCGCGGATGACGATCTTCTCCGCGTTCGTGACGAGGCGGACCGTCGTCGTCTTCGGATCCTTCATGAGCGCGTCGACGCCGGCCAGCTTCTCGGCGAGCGCGGCGACGTTGTCGAAGTAACGTTCCGGCGGGAGCGGAAAGTCCGCCACCTTTCTGGCGACGGGACGCGCGACCTTCAGGATCGTCCGCTGGATCCGGAAGAGCTTGTTCATGTACCAGTCGAGCGTCGGCGGCAGGGATACGAAGCGAAGCGACTCTCCGGTCGGCGCGCAGTCGAGGATCAGGACGTCGTACGTCTTCTCGCGCGCGTACCGGTTGACGTAGAGAAGGGCGGAGACCTCCTCCATCCCGGGGAAGATCGCGAGCTCCTCGGCGAGGACCTCCTCGACGCCTGTCACGGCGAGGAGCGCCGTGATGTACCCCGAGATGTCCTGCCAGTGCCGGCCGATCTCCTCGGTGACGTCGATCTCCTGGATCCAGAGGTTCTCGGCGATGGCGACCGGCTCGCCGCGGTTGCGGTCCGCGAGTCCGACCGGGAGGTCGAAGGCGTCGGCGAGGGAGTGCGCGGCGTCGACGGACATGACGAGCGTCTTCAGTCCGCGTGCGGCGAGCGTCAGCCCCGTCGCTGCGGCGATCGTCGTCTTCCCGACGCCGCCCTTTCCCGTGTAGAGGAGGATCCGCATCTCCGTCCGGGGATGTTACGTCCGCCGGCGCTCCGTCAGGCGGCTCCGAGTTTCTCGCCGAGGCGCCAGCAGAGGAGCGCGAGGAGGAGGCCGGCATAGCCGTCCACCGCGTAGTGCCAGCCGGTGACGAGCGAGCCCCAGAAGGTGAGAAGAGTGGCCGCCGCGAAGAAGAGGAAGAGCGGCCGGCTCCGCCGCCAGGCGAAGAGGGCGAGAAAGGCGTGCGCGCCCACGTGGAGGCTCGGCATCGCCCCGATGCCGAGGACCGGGAGGATCCGGGCCGTCGCGCCCGCCGCCGCCGCCCCGAGGAGCGCCCGGTAGTGCGTCACGAGGAGCGTCTGCGTCGCCGTCTGGAGCGGAAGGCTCCGCGCCGCGTCGGCGTAGTCGGCCGCGTAGACGAAGCACGGGCCGAGCGCCGGAAGGGCCACGTAGAGCCAGGCCCCCCCGAGCCAGAGGAAGGCGAAGCCCGCGGCGAAGCGGGCCCGTTCGGGGCGGGAGGGCGTCGTGAGGAACCAGGCCATTCCGGCGACCGTCAGCGGGACGAAGGCCGCGTAGTAGACGTCGATCGCCCGGAGGACGGCGGGCCAGGGGAAGAGGCCGAGGGCGAAGGGGCCCGGGTTCAGGCCGAAGTGGATCGCGGCGTCGAGCCGCGCGAGACGGGCGTCAAAGAGCTGCGGGTTCAGGAAGGGGACGATGACTTTCAGCCAGACATGGCCGTAGTAGACGAGGCTCGCGACGAGGAGGAGGCGGACGAGGTCGAAGGCGGAGCGCGGGCGGAACGTCTCCCGGAGGAACCGTCCCGCGCGCGGCGTCCCGTCCCGCGCCGCGACGGCGCTTGCCCGGAGCACGATCGCCCCGAGGACGAAGACGGTCATCGGGACCGCGAAGAGCCGGATCCCGAGGAGCGTGTCCCAGGGGAGGGCGGGAAGGCGGCCGACGGCGCGGACGAGGACGAGGACCGCGGCGACGTGGAGCAGGACGAGGAACTCGTAGACGCGGGGCCGGAGCCGGCGAAGGAGGCCCGCCGGCGTCATCCCCGCCGTCCCGGCGGTCGCCCCGCTCCCCGCGCGGCGAGCCATGCCATGGCGAGGCCCGCATAACCGTCGACCGCGTAGTGCCAGCCGCTGACGAGCGAGCCCCAGAACGTCAGAGCCGTCGCCGCTGCGAAGAGAAGGAAGAGAGCACGGCTCCGCCGGCGCGAAAAGAACGCGACATACGCCTGCGCAGCGACGTGAAGGCTCGGCATCGCGGCGACGCCGAGGACCGGGTCGAGGACCATCCCGCCCCTCCCGCTCGTCTGGAGATCGCGCACCTCGCGGTACTGGCGAATCAGCCGTTCCTGCGTGAACGTCTGATGCGGCATGACACGCCGGGCCTCCACGTAGTCCTCCGGGAAGGCGTAGCACGGTCCGAGGCTCGGACACGCGAGGTAGAGCCAGGCGGCGGACAGCCAGAGAACGACGAGCCCCGCGGCGAAGCGGGTCCGTTCGAGCGTGGAGAGGCCGGTCGCAAACCAGCCGGCCGCGAAGAGCACCGTCGCGAGAAAGAGCCCGTAGTAGACGTCGAGCAGCCGGAGGAGTGGCGGAAACGGAAGGACCTCGAGGGCGAAGCGGTTCACGTTCAGGCCGAAGTGAATGGCGGCGTCGAGCCGCGCGAGGGCACCGTCCCAGAGGGCCGGATTGAGGAGCGGAACCGAGACCTTGAGCCACGAGTAGCCGTACGTCGCGAGCGCGAGGACGGCGACGAGGCGGAGGACGTCGAGGAGCGTCCCCGGGCGTGCGAAGGCGCGAAGGTACCGCCCGGCTCGTCTCCCGCCCCGGAGCGCGGCGGTCGCCGTCCGAACGAGGAGGGCCGCGAGGACGTAGAGCGCCAGTAGAGAGGCGGCTGCTCGCGCGTCGGCGAGCGTCCCGAGGACCGAGAGGTCGATCCGGGCCACGCGGCGGATCAGGATGATGACGACGGCGACCTGAAGAATGACGAGGATCTCGTAGAGGCGGACGGGGCGAAGGAGCCGCCTCCGGCCTCCGCCTTCGGTCACCACCCCCGGGTCCTCTCGCGTTCGCGCCGGTCCCGCTTCGAGAGGCGGCCTCCCCCGCCGTCCCGCTCCGGGGCGAGGAGGCGCTCGAGGCGCCGCACCTCGAGCTGCTGGGGTGTCGGAGGGGGTGTCGTTTCCTCGCGGAGCGTGCGTGCCACGGCCTTCGGCACGTGCCGGTCGGCGAGCGCCCGGATGACGAACGTCCGCCGCCCGGACGGCGTCGTGATCGCGAGGGCGTCGTCCACCCGGACCATGCTGTGGGGTGGGGCAGCATGGCCGTTCACGTCCACCTTTCCCCCCTTGCAGGCGGCCGCGGCCCGCGACCGGGTCGGAAAGAGGCACGCGACGTCGAGGAAGACGTCGAGACGCACTTCCGCGGGAGAGGCGGACGGTCCGTTTTCGCGATCGTGTCTCATCCTGGAATGGCCTTGCGCGCGGAGGGGGGCCCCGGGGGAACCCGGCGACCGGGTTCCGCCCGGCACATTCTCAGAAGACCAGCTTCTCGATCTTCTTGTCGAAGTTGTAGACGTACTTGTACGTGAAGACGTCGACCGTCTCCTGGTAACGCACCTGGACGACGATGTAACCACCGTTCCGGATCACGGTGAGGTCCTGCGGCTTGACCGGCACGTGGATTTCCTGCGCCTTCGCGTAGAGCTCGTCCTGGAGCTTCTCCACCGGCTTCAGGCCCCCGAAGTTCGCCGCTTCGTTCATCGCGTCGATCATCTCGGCTCCGTGGATGTGAAGCGGGATGATCTTGATGCCGGCCGTCACGGCCACAAAGACGAGGACGAGAGCGATGAGGACGCCGAACATCCCCTCGCCTCGCTCGAGACGTTTCGACCGTTTCCACATCGTCGCGCCTCCCTCGAACCGGCCCGTCCGGTCCGACATCATCGGACCGCGAGGCCCGTCCGGCCCCAGCGTGTTCGCTCGAAAAAGTGTAGCGCGTTATCGAGCAGCCGGCGCAGCGCGGCCCCACGCCCCTGGACGGAGCCGGCGGCCCCCTCGTCGAAGGACCAGTAGACGAGGACGGCGCGTCCCCTGAGGTGACTCCGGGGAACCGGGCCGAAGACGCGCGAATCCGCCGAGTCGTCGCGGTTGTCGCCGAGGGCGAGGTACTCCCCCGCCCCGAGCGTCCGCGGTCCGTAGTGGTCCCGCGTCGCGAGGAGCTTCGGCACGTCCGGGCTCTTCGGGAGAGTGTCGGGATCGCGGTGGACCGCGTAGGGTTCCTTCGGCACCGCGCCTTCCACGACGAGGAGTTTGGCGGTGATCTCCACGGTCTCCCCCGGCAGCCCGACGAAGCGCTTGACGAGGTCACGCGACGGCTCGGCCGGCGACCGGAAGACAATGACGTCGCCCCGGGCCGGCTCACGGCGCGGCAGGAGCCGCCCCCACGGGCCGGCCGAGGCGCCGTAGAGAAACTTGTCGACGATGATGTGGTCTCCGGGGAGGAGTCCGGGCTCCATGGAGCCGCTCGGGATCCGGAAGGCCTCCACGACCCAGGTCCGGAAGAAGAGCGCGACGAGGACGGCCGCGAGCATCGCCTCGGCGTAGGCGGAGATCTCGGCACCGAGCGGCCGGCGCCGGTCGGCTCGCGGCATCAGTCGACCTTCAGGACGGCGAGGAAGGCCTCCTGCGGGAGGTCGACGCGACCGACCTTCTTCATCCGTTTCTTGCCTTCCTTCTGTTTCTCGAGGAGCTTCCTTTTCCGCGTGATGTCGCCGCCGTAGCACTTCGCGAGGACATTCTTCCGGAGCGCCTTGACCGTCTGCCGCGCGATGATCTTCGCGCCGACGGCCGCCTGGATGACGACCTCGAACATCTGCTGCGGGATCATCTCCTTCATCTTCTCGCAGAGGGCCCGTCCCTTCGCCGCCACCTTGTCGCGGTGGACGATGAAGGCGAGCGCGTCGACCGGTTCGCCATTGATCAGGATGTCGAGCTTCACGAGGTCGCCGGGGCGGTAGTCGATGAGCTGGTAGTCGAACGAGGCGTAGCCGCGGGAGATCGACTTGAGCTTGTCGTAGAAGTCGAGGATCACCTCGTTGAGGGGGAACTCGTACTTCAGGACGGCGCGTTCCATGCCGGCGTATTCGAGCGAGACTTGCGTCCCCCGGCGATCCTCCGCGAGGGCGAGGAGCCCCCCGAGGAACTCGTCCTTCGTGATGATCGTCGCGAGGATGTAGGGCTCCCGGATCTCCTCGAGGAACTGCGGCGTCGGGAGCTTCACCGGGTTCGAGATCTCGAGCGTCTCGCCGCGCGTCGTCGTGACCCGGTAGGGGACCGACGGCGCCGTCGTGACGAGCGAGAGGTTGAACTCGCGCTCGAGACGCTCCTGGACGATCTCCATGTGGAGGAGGCCGAGGTAGCCGCACCGGAAGCCGAAGCCGAGGGCCGTGGAGGACTCGGGCTCGAAGGTGAACGAGGCGTCGTTCAGCCGGAGCTTCTCCATGGCGTCCCTGAGGTTCTCGTAGTCGTCCGACTCGATCGGGAAGAGCGAGGCAAAAACCATCGGCTTGACGTCCTGGAACCCGGGCAGCGCCTCGGCGGCCGGGCGGTCGGCCTCGGTCATTGTGTCGCCGATCTTCGTCGCATGGAGGTCCTTGATCCCGGCGATGACGTAGCCGACCTCGCCGACCGAAAGCTCCGGGACGACGACGGGCTTCGGCGTGAAGACACCGACCTCCTGCACCTCGAAGACCAGGCCCGCCCCCAGCATCCGGATCCTCGTCCCGGAGCGCACCGTTCCCTCGTGGACGCGGATGAGGCACGTGACGCCACGGTAGAGGTCGAACCAGGAGTCGAAGAGGAGCGCCTTGAGCGGGGCCCTGGGGTCGCCGGCGGGGGGTGGGACGAGGTGGACGATCTCCTCGAGGAGGTCCCTGACCCCCGTCCCGACCTTCCCCGAGGTGAGGACGGCGTGCCGCGCCGGAATCCCGAGCACCTCCTCGATCTGCTCACGCGCCATTTCGGGGACGGCGGACGGCAGGTCGACCTTGTTGATGCAGGGGACGATCGTGAGGTCGTTATGGATCGCGAGGTACGCGTTCGCGAGCGTCTGGGCCTCGACCCCCTGCGTCGCGTCGACGACGAGGACGGCCCCCTCGCAGGCGGCGAGCGAGCGGGAGACTTCGTACGTGAAGTCGACGTGTCCCGGCGTGTCGATCAGGTTCAGGACGTAGTCGTCGCCGTCGGCGGAGCGGTACTTAAGCCTGACCGACCGCGCCTTGATCGTGATCCCCCGCTCCTTCTCGATCGGGTTGTCGTCCAGCACCTGGTCATGCATCTCGCGGGCGGAGAGCGCCCCGGTGATCTCGAGGATCCGGTCGGAGAGCGTCGTCTTCCCGTGGTCGATGTGGGCGACGATCGAGAAGTTGCGGATGTTTGCCGGGTTTGTCATGGGGTGCCGCACGCCACCCGTCGGTCCGGGAAGTGCGGGAGCATCATTCTATCGGGCGTATATGCGAGAACATCTGCCTGTTCTTTTTCCTTCTGGAAACGGGCCGGAAACGAGTTAAGAAACGACATTGCTATCCAAGAGACATCGAGAAGAATATGTCACTCTACTACAACAGTTCTGATAAGCTATGGGTGCCTTTGATACGGAAATGACTTGAGGTTTCTCTCCGAGATGATCATCCGTTACGAAACGCCGCAAGACTGGATGGCCTACGACCGGCAGGCGATTCTGGAAGAGTTGACGGCCGCGAAGGCCACGTTGCTTGCGCTGACGCAGATGCCGTATCAACGAAGCTGGGCTGAGGATCTTCAGCGCGTTCAGCTCAAACGTGAAGTCGCGGGGACGTCGCGCATCGAGGGCGCCGAGTTCACCGAGAAGGAACTCGATGCCGCGATGAGAGAGACGCCGGAACAACTCGAGACACGCTCCCAGAAGCAGGCAGCGGCGGCGGTGGCCACGTACCGGTGGATTGCCGACCTGCCGAAGGATCGACCGGTCGACGAAGCGCTCATTTTCGAGGTCCACTGTCGAATCGTCACGGGCTGTGACGACGACCACTGCGAGCCGGGCCGACTACGAGTGCGCGACAAGAACGTCACCTTCGGCGCACCACGACACCGAGGTGCCGAGGGCGGCGACGAGTGCGCTGAAGCGTTTCGGCAGCTCGCCGAGGCGGTGCGCTCCCGGTTTCATGGCCACGACCCGATGATTCAGGCCCTTGCGCTGCACTATCACCTCGCCGCGATGCACCCGTTCCTCGACGGAAACGGCCGCACGGCGCGCGCCCTCGAAGCGCTCGTGCTGCAGCGCACCGGCTTGCGCGACACGCTGTTCATCGCGATGTCGAACTACTACTACGAGAACAAGACCGCCTACCTCGATGCGCTGAACGAGACCCGCGCGGCGAGCCATGAGTTGACCCCTTTCCTGAAGTTCGCGCTGAAGGGGATCGAAAAACAGTGTCGTGCGCTCTTCTCCGAAATCCGTTCGCGCGTGGCCAAGGCGCTCTATCGAAACACGGTTGCGGATCTGTTCGGTAGGCTGCGGTCACCGCGCAAGCGCATCATGTCCAATCGTCACGTACAGCTCCTGAACCTGCTGCTCGATGAGGAAGAAATGCCGTTCGCGGAGTTGACGAAACGAACGCGGCACTTCTACAGCCTCAAGAACCCCCACAAAGCGCTCATCCGAGACCTGGGTTACTTGATTAGCTTGAAGGCGCTCACGGCGCGCCGGCTGACCGAGGATGCCGGCTTCATGATCGGGATCAATCTGGAGTGGCCGACGCAGATCACCGAGACGGAGTTCTTCCGGCGTGTAAGGGAGCTGCCCAAGGCCAAAGTGCACGCCTTCCTCTCGATCTAAGAGAGGCTTTCCAGCGGCCAGCGGGAGCGGGCGAGGGCGGCGAAGCCCTCGCCGGTGCGTCCGGTGCGGTGGCGGCGGAGGCCGGCGAAGGCGACCATGATGGCGTTGTCGCCGGTCAGGGCGCGGTCGGGAAGGAGGACCTCGACGCCGTGCTTCCGTCCCCAGGCGGCGAGCCGCTCGCGCAGGAGTGAGTTCGCGGCGACGCCCCCCGAGACTGTGAGGAGTGCGAAGGGTTTCTCACCGAGGGTGCGGAAGAGCCGGTCTTCGACCTGAGTCACGACCGCCTCCTGGAAGTCTGCGAGGAGGTCTCGGAGCGCCGGGGAGGCCGTCTCGTCGTCGACCGTCCGGAGGGCGTCGGGGATTCCGGTCTGCGGCTTCAGGCCGAGCGCGGCGAGCCGGTCCCGGACCGCGGTCTTCAGCCCCGAGAAGCTGAAGTCGAGCGACCGGTCGGAAAAACGTGGCAAGGCAAAGGGCCGGCTCGCGCGGCCGGTCCGGGCGAGGCGGTCCACGACCGGCCCTCCCGGATAGCCGAGGCCGGCCATCTTCGCCACCTTGTCGTATGCCTCGCCGGAGGCGTCGTCTCGTGTCCGGGCGAGGAGGGTGATCGAACGGCCGCAAAATCGATAGAGGTGCGTGTGCCCGCCGGAGACGACGAGGGCCGTGAAGTTTTCTGGCACGGCGCGCGCGGCGCCGCCGCCCGGTTCGAGAAAGGGGGAAAGGCAGTGCGCCTCCACGTGGTGGACCGGGACGAACGGGACGCCGAGGCCGAAGGCGAGTCCCTTCGCCTCGGAGAGCCCCACGAGCAGCGCCCCCACGAGCCCCGGCCCCGCCGTTGCCGCGACGAGCGTAACGTCGCCGACCGACACCTGTGCCGCCGCGAGCGTCTGCTCGAGGAGCGGCGGGAGGTTCGTCAGGTGCGCACGGGCCGCGATCTCCGGCACGACGCCGCCGAACCGCGCATGGGCACCCGTCTGCGAGGCGACGACCGAGCCGACCGTGCGTCCCTCGCCGTCGAGGAGGCCGATCGACGTCTCGTCGCACGACGTCTCGATGCCGAGGACGAGCGTCACGACGAAAACGCCCCGAGCGCCCCGAGTCCGGCCGCATGGGGAGGCTCGCTGACGCCTCGCTCCGTGACGATCGCGTCGACGAGCGCGGCCGGCGTGACGTCGAACGCGGGATAGAGCGCCGGGACTCCTTCCGGGGCGAGGCGGATCGACCCGCCGTCCGGCGTCGGGATCGAGAGAACTTCCTCCGACGTACGGATCTCGATCGGAATGGCGCCGCCGTCGGGACAGGCCGGATCGAGCGTGGTCGTCGGCGCCGCGACGACGAAGGGGACGCCGTGCGCCCGGCACGCGAGGGCGACGCCGTATGTTCCCACCTTGTTCGCGACATCCCCGTTCGCCGCGATCCGGTCGGCCCCGACGACGACCACGTGAACGCGCCCGGAGGCGAGCATGGACGCGGCGGCGACGTCCGGGAGGAGCGTCACCGGGATGCCGTCCTTCCGGAGCTCCCACGCCGTCAGGCGCGCGCCCTGCAGGAAAGGGCGTGTCTCGTCGGCGAAGACGGCGACCGGCCCTTCGGCCGCAAGGGCCCGGACGACGCCGAGCGCCGTTCCGATTCCAGCCGTCGCAAGCCCTCCCGCGTTGCAGTGCGTCAGGAGAGTGAGCGTCGAGGCGGCCGCGCGGCCCGCGAGCCGGCGATGGATCCACTCGGCGCCGAGACGCCCGATGGCGCGGCATGCCGCGGCGTCCTCCGAGGCGATCATCTCTGCCTCCCGTTCGAGGGCGGCGACGCGCTCCCTTACCGGGCGGCCGGTGCTCCGCGCGGCCGCACGGAGCATTCGCCTGACGGCGGCCGGGAGGTTGACGGCCGTCGGCCGGGCGGCCGCAAGGTCTCGTCCCGCGACCTCGAGCGCGGCGTCCAGATCCTCGGGAACCCGGCCGGCCACACGGCGGGCCTCCACGGCGAGGCCGAAGGCGGCGGCGACGCCGATGAGCGGGGCGCCGCGGACGGCGAGAGAACGGATCGCCTCGGCCGTTTCCGCGGCGCTCTCGCACTCGAGAAGCGTCTCTTCGTGCGGCAGGCGCCGCTGATCGAGCAGGAAGAGCCGCCCGTCGCGGTAAGACCAGGGGACGACGCGGGTCTCAAACGAACGTACGGCCATGCGCGGACTATAGAATCCTCCCGGGATCCCTCCGCCAAAAGGAGCGACCATGTCCGCCCTCCCGACTTCCATCCGCGACCTTTCGCTCGCGGGAAAGACGCTCTTCCTTCGCGTCGACTTCAACGTCCCGATCAAGGACGGAGTCGTCAAGGACGACACGCGCATCACCGAGGCTCTCCCGACGATCCGCCTCGCGCGCGAGAAGGGGGCCCGCGTCCTTCTCGCCTCGCACCTCGGCAAGGCGAAGGGGGCGCCCGACTCAAAGTACTCGCTCGCGCCCGTGGCGAAGACGCTCGAGAAGCACCTCGGCGCGCGTGTCGCCTTCTCCCCGGACTGCGTCGGCCCGGCGGCCGAGGCCGCCGAGAAGGCGCTGCCGGCCGGAGGCGTCCTCCTCCTCGAGAACACCCGGTTCCACGCCGGCGAGGAAGAGAACGACGCGGCCTTCGCCAGGCAGCTCGCAGAGCTGGCGGAGGTCTACGTGAATGACGCCTTCGGGACGGCGCACCGCGCCCACGCCTCGACGGCCGGGATGGCCGCCTTTTTCCCGAAGGGAGCCCGCGGCATCGGCCTCCTGATGGAGAAGGAGCTGAAGGCCCTCTCACAGGTCGTCGACGCCATCGACCGCCCGTTTGCGGCGATCCTCGGCGGCGCGAAGATCCTCGGGAAGATCGCGGCGCTCGAATCGCTCGTCGAGCGGGCGGACACCGTCCTGATCGGCGGCGGCATGGCCAATCACTTCGTCAAGGCGCTCGGACTCGAGATCGGTACCTCGCTCCTCGAGCCGGACGGCGTCCCGATCGCCCGGAAGGTGATGGACCGCTGCCGTGCGCGCGGCGTTTCGCTCGTCCTCCCCTCCGACTTCATCGTCGCCCGGTCGCTCCAGAAGGCGGCGGCGGCCCGGGCCGTCGCGATGAACGCCATTCCGGCGGACCAGTCCGCCTTCGACATCGGCCCCAAGACACTCGAGATGTTCCGCCGGATGACGAAGGACGCCCGAACGATCTTCTGGAACGGGCCGATGGGCGTCTTCGAAACGAAGCCGTTCGACGAAGGGACGACGGGCGTGGCGCGGATGATGGCCGCGTCGACCGGCTTCACGGTCGTCGGCGGCGGCGAGAGCGTCGAGGCAGTCCACGCCGCGGGCGTCGCCGGGAAGATCTCGCACGTCTCGACGGGGGGCGGCGCCTCGCTCGACCTCGTGAGCGGCGCGAAGCTCCCGGGCATCGAGGCCCTGCGATGAGCCGGGCCCGGCTCGTCATCGCCAACTGGAAGATGAACCTCGTCCCTGCGGCCGCGGAGGGGTTCCTCACGGCCTTCCGCGGGGAACTCGCCTCACTCCCGGCCGGCGTCGGAACCGGCCTCGCTCCGGCCTTTCCCGCCCTCGAACGGATCGGCCGGGGAATCTCCGGGACGCCGGTGCTTCTCGGAGCGCAGGACGTCCACACGGAGAAAGAGGGCGCCTACACCGGGGAGGTGTCGGCGGGAATGTTGAGGGGTCTCGGCGTCCACTTTTGCCTCGTCGGCCACAGTGAGCGGCGGCGGTACCGGCACGAGACGGAAGCCGAACTCGCCAGGAAGATGCAGCGCCTCGTCGAGGCCGGGATCGCGCCCGTCTACTGCGTCGGCGAGACGCTGGAAGAGCGCGAGGCGGGCGCGACGGAGAGGATCCTCGCGCGGCAGCTGACGGCCTTCGACGGCCTTTCGGCTCCGCACCCGGGCCTCGTCCTCGCGTACGAGCCGGTCTGGGCCATCGGCACCGGCCGGTCGGCCACGCCCGCAATGGCCGCGGAGACTCACGCGGTCCTCCGGAAGGAGCTCGCCGCCCGCTTCGGGAGCGCGGTCGCCACGGGCCTCCGAATCCTCTATGGCGGCTCGATCACGCCCGCGAACTCCCCCGGGCTCTTCGCCGAGCCGGAGATTGACGGAGGCCTTGTCGGGGGGGCGTCCCTCGACCCGAAGGGATTCGCGGCCGTCGTGAGGGCCGCGTCCTGAACCCCCGGCTTCGCGGATTCCCGCCGGATACGCTATCCTCCCCGATCCCGTCGCGCCCGCCGCGGCGGGACCGACCGGAGGCTTGAGCCGTCATGATCTACGTCCTCGTTCCGATCTACGTCCTCGTCTGCATCTTCCTGATCCTCGTCGTCCTCCTCCAGCAGGGGAAGGGGGCCGACGTGGCGAGTGCCTTCGGCGCCTCCTCCTCGCAGACGACCTTCGGCGCCCGCGGGGCGACGACGCTCCTCGAGAAGGTCACGACCTGGTCCTTCGTCGCCTTTTCGGTCCTCGCCGTCGCCATCTCGCTCCTCCAGGCCCGGCCGAAGTCGGCCGTCCTCCAGTCCCAGAAGGGGGTCAAGCCCGTCCCGGCTGCGCCGGCCCCTGCGGCTCCCGCCGCTCCGGCCCCGGCCCAGCAGTCAGCCCCGGCCGTCCCGGCGGCCCCGGCTCCCGCGACGAAGTAACGGCTCTTGATTACGGGCGAGGGAGAGTTATCATCCCCGTCCCTCGCGGCTGCCCTGGTGGCGGAATTGGTAGACGCGCACGTTTGAGGGGCGTGTGGAGCAATCCGTGCCAGTTCGAGTCTGGCCCAGGGCACCAATCAATACTCCCCTAGAACTTGTCGGCGAACTCCGAGATGCCGGGGACCAGGAAGCGCTGGCCGTTCACCGCTTTCACGATGCAGAGGATCGTGATCCCGAGCCACGCCAGCCACGAGAGCGGATGGAGCAGGAAGAAGAACGGCATGATGTAGCCGATGGCCGCGATCGCGAACCAGATGACGAAAAAGAGGCCCGTGATGACGAGACCGTGCTTGGCGTGCCACTGCACCTCCTTGTCGTTCTTCTCGACGAGGAGCGGGATCAAGGCGAGGAGCCCCAGGTAGCAGAGAACCAGCATTCCGGTGTTTCTCTGCCCCGCGGGTGCAGGGGGTGGAGGAGCGCCTTCGTTCGACATTAGAGACTCCTTTCGGGGAGAGGAGTCTACGACGACGGCGTCACGGGAGGGTGACGGTCAGCGGGCCGGAGCTGCCTCCGCCACCTGCAGGCGCACCTCTCCGTTCACCGTCTCGACGGAGACCGCCTCGCGCCCGCCGTTCAGCTCGCCCCGCGCCTCCTTCGGGCCCCACTTCCCCTCGACCTTCAGGTCGGCGAATTCCGAGCGGATCCGGCCGTTGACGGTCTGCAGGTTGTAACGGATCGAAGAGTCGCGGGCGGCGGTCACCGTGATCGAGCCGTTCACCGTCTCGAGGTCGGACCTTCGGGCGGCACCGGCGAACGATACGTCGATGGAGCCGTTCACCGTGTTCGCCCGGACAGGACCTTCCTGGCCGCTGACGCGGATCGAGCCGTTCACGGTGTTCAGGACGAGGGGGCCGGACTGGCGGTCAGCAGTGATGCGGCCGTTCACCGTCTCCAAATAGGCCGCGATTCCCCTCGGGACCTTCAGCTCGTAACTGACTTCTGCGGTAGCGCGCCCCCACCAGGAGAAAGAGAAAAAGCTCCAGCGTCTATCCCTCGGGAGAACGGTCGCGATCTCGATCGTGCTGGCGGTCTTCTCGATCTTCACGTGTGTGCCGGCGAGCGTCTCGGCGGCATTCGAGCCCTTCGCTTTCTTCACGGCGACGACGGACAACGTCGGGTTCTCCCACGACTCGATCCGGATGGGACCGCCGACGTTCTGGACCCGGACTTTCTGGATGCCGGTGAGCTCGAGGGTCTTCTCGATCCGCTCCTCCAGGTCCTCGGTCGCCCGGGCCTGTCCTGCGGCGACGATCAGGAGGGAGGCGAGCGCAGCGGCAGCCGGCGTGATTGATCGCAGCCGGAACTTCTGACCTCTCATAGCTTGACGCTCCCATGCATCTGAACGGAATTTCCGATGGAAAAGTTTCGTCCTCAGGGTTCGAGGAGCGTCGTTCCGGCCATCCGGTCGCCGCCGCGCCGCCCGTCCGGCCGCCGGATAACTGCAAGCAGCTCAAGGAGATTCCACCCGGGAACCAGCATCGGGAGGTTGCGGACGACAGAGGCGAGAGGCCCCACGGGCCGGCCTCCCTCCCGAACGAGCCGAAGCCCAAAGAGCCGCTTCCCCGGACTCTGGCCCCCCACGTCCCGAAGGAGGAAGAGAACGCCGAAGACCGCCTGGGCCGCGAGAAAGCCGCTGCCGAGTGCCGCCGGCGGGTCGTCCATGGAAATCAGAATCCCGACGATCACGACGGTCGAGAGGAGCAGCGGCACCCCGGCGAGAAGCAGCAGGTCGACACCGTACGCCGCGGCCCGGACCCAGAGCCGTTCCCCGGGCGGCACGCCCGGCGGGAGGACGCCGTACGATGGGGTCCCTTGTCTGCCCGCTTTCTTCGCCGCTTCCGCTCCGCCCCGAAGGTCGAACTCCATCTGCACCTCGAAGGCTCCGTGGCGCCCGCGACGCTCGTCGCCCTCTCCCGCCGCCGGCCTCTCCCCATTTTCCCCGACCTGGCCGCGGTCCGCGAGCGGCGTCGCCTCCGGGGGGATTCCCGGGCCTTTCTCGACTTCTACCGGGACGTCTGCCGCTGCCTCACCGGGCCTGCCGACTATGCCGCCGTCGCCCGTGACCTCGTCCGCCGGCTGCGCCGGGAACGAATCCGACACGCGGAGGTCTACGTCTCGCCCGCCGTCGTCGAGCGGATCGGCCTTCCGTGGGATCCGGTCCGCGACGCCCTCGAGGCGGTCTTCCGGGACCACGAGCGCCGCTGCGGCGGGCGCCTCGTCGTCCTCTACGACTCCGTCCGCCAGTGGGGCCCGGAGGCAGCCCATCGGGTGCTCGACCACCACGTGCGCCGTCCCTGGCCCCGCGCCGCCGGTTTCGGCCTCGGCGGCGACGAGAAGGCCCTTCCCGCACGCGATTTCGCGGCCGTCTATGCGCGTGTCCGCAGCCTTGGGCTCGCGCCGCTCGTCCACGCGGGAGAGTGGAGCGGTCCCGAGTCGGTGGCGACGGCGCTCCGGTGGCTCCGTCCCGTCCGGATCGCCCACGGGCTCCGGGCGGCTGAAGATCTTGCGTTAACGCGCCGGCTTGCCAGGCACCGTGTCGTTCTCGACGCCTGTCCCACGTCGAACGTCGCGACGGGGGCGCTCCCGTCGTTCCACGACGCAGCCCGGCGCGTCCGGGCGCTCCTCGCGGCAGGCGTACCCGTCACGCTCTCAACCGACGATCCGGGGCTCTTCGGGACGACGCTCCACGGCGAGTACCGCTTGCTGGCCGCGGCCGGCCTCGGAGAGGCCGAGCTCGCTGCGCTCGTCCGCGCCGGGCGCGAGGCCGCGCTCAGAGCGCCAGAACCCGCTCGTAGACGTCGAGGTAGAGGCGGACGACCGACTCCGCGTTGAAGAGCCCGACGGCCCGCGCACGCGAGGCACGAGAGGCCTCTTCGTAGCGCGGGGGATCGGTGAGAAGCCCGATCGCGTCTCCGGCGAGGCCGTCCAGGTCGCCCACGGGCCGGAGGAACCCCGTCTTCCCCTTCTCGACGACCTCGGGCAGGCCTCCGACGTCGTAGCCGAGCACGGGGATGCCGCAGGCCTGCGCCTCGAGGGCCGAGAGGCCGAACGACTCGGAGTTCGACGGCAGAAGGTAGAGGTCGGCGCCGGGGACGACGGCCTCGAGGAACGGCATGTTGCCGAGGAACGTGACGGAGCCAGCGAGGCCCCGGCTGCGGCAGAGCTCCTCGGCGGCCGGGCGGTCCGGCCCGTCGCCGACCATCAGGAGCCAGGACGGGACGGACCGGTTCACGCGGTCGAAGACCTCGACGACGTCGAGGACGCGTTTCACCGGCCGGAAGTTGGAGACATGGAGGAGAACCCGCCGCCCTTCCGGGGCCACTCGGCAAACGGTGCCGGCGGCGGGGGGCTTCCACCGCTCGGGGTCGATGAAGTTCGGGATCACCTCGATGGCACGTGCCGGGCGAAAGACGTCCTCGGTCACTTGCCGCAGGTACTTCGAGACGGCAGTCACGGCGTCGGAGCGGTCGATGCCGAACCGCGTGATCGGAAGGTACGACCGGTCTTGGCCGACGATCGTGATGTCGGTCCCGTGGAGCGTCGTGACGACCGCGAGCTTTCGCGGCACGAGCATCTCGCGGGCGAGGTGGGCCGAGATCGCGTGGGGGAGCGCATAGTGCGCATGGAGAAGGTCGAGCCCTTCGTGCTCGGCCACGTCGACGATCCGGGTGGCGAGGGCAAGGTCGTACGGCGCGTACTGGAAGAGCGGATACGACGGGACGCTCACCTCGTGGTAGCTGATCCTTTCGCTGAAGGCGGGGAGCCGCGAAGGGGGCGCGTACGTGATGAAGTGAACGTGGTGCCCCCGGCGCGCGAGCTCGCGCCCCAGCTCCGTCGCGACCACGCCCGATCCTCCGAACGTGGGGTAGCACGCGATGCCGATCTTCATTTCGGGAACCCCGGTTCATATCCTTCGAACGCCGCCACCGGATCGTCCACGCGGGGCGGGACCCGAACGACGAACGCTTCGGCGTACCCAACGCTCGCGAACCGGCCGACCGCCCGGGCCTGGGCGGCGATCCCGTCGAAGAAGCCTTTCGTGGAGATGTACGTCTCGGGCTCGGTCGAGGCCGGGTCGTGGAACTGGCTCCGGTAGGCCTGGATCGCGGCGATCTTCGTCTCGAAGACCGCCGTGACGTCGACGACGAAGGATGGCGCACCGCCCGGGGACGACCGGTAGTAGAGAACCTGCTGCGGGCGGTGGGACGGGAGACCCGATTCGATGGAGCGAAGGCCGGAGTACCACGCGGCCTCGGTCACGAGCTTCGAGGCCCGGACGTGATCCGGATGGCGGCCAGCCTCCCACGGAGCCAGAACGAGACGCGGCCGCGCCGCCCGGACGACGGCGATTACGTCCAGTTCTGCCGCGCGGTCGGTTCGCAGGTTTCCGTCGCCGAGATCGAGCGAAACCCGGAAGGTGGCGCCGAGGATCTCCGCCGCACGCGCGGCTTCCGCCGCGCGCTCCTCGGCGGACCCTCGGGTTCCCGCCTCGCCGCGCGTCAGGTCGCAGATTCCGACCCGGTAGCCCCGTGCGACGAGCGCCGCGAGCGTCCCGCCGCACCCGAGCTCCACGTCGTCCGGGTGGGCGCCGAAGGCTACCACGTCGACCGCGATGACCGTCACAGCACGACCACTTGGAGCCCCCGGACGTCCCAGCGAAGACGCTGTTTCAGCGGGCCGACGAGGCCCGCGCGGCCGTGGCGTAGGACCCACGGCAACGCCGCGTAAACGCGCTCGGCGAGCGTTCCGCCGGGGGCGACTTCGGCGGCGACGCGCCGGATCGAAGCGTCGATCGTCGCGTCGGCGCGCGCGGAGGCGTGCGCGGCCTTCCCTTCCAGCTTTTCGAGGGCGAAGGCGACGTTCTGCCGCGTTGCGTCGAGTGCACGCGCGAGCGATGGATCGATCGCGAGGAATTCCGGCGCGAGCGCGCCGATCTCCGCGAGCGCCCGGTCGCGCACGCCGCGAAGCCGGTCGAGCGACGCGCCGGCCCGGGCCGCGCCGGCCTGGGCGCGGAGCGTCTCGTCGCCCCAGAGCGCTCCCGAAAGGCCGATGCCGAGCCTCGAGAGGGCCCGCCGCGCCGCCGGGGAGAGCGGAGCAACCATCGGACGCGGGAGAACGACCGGCGGGAGAATCCCCGCCCAGGCGAAGAGCGGGTGACACTGCGCCCAGTAGGCGATTTCCGCGGGTCCGAGGATCGTGGCCGCGACGGGGAAGAGGCGCGACGTCGCGAGGGGTCGCGTCAGGGCCGAGAAGGAGGGGAGCCAGCGCCCGCGCTCGAACTGCGCGACCACCTCCCCGGCGTCGAAGGCCCGCTCGTCCGCCGAGCCCTTCAAGCGGAGGGCCCCCGACGGGTCTTCCTTCAGGACGAACCGTTCGCCGCCGACGAGGGCGAAGAGCGGAAGAACTCCGGGCTCGTTCGTGACCTGCAGGGAGAAGCCGGAGGCGACGAGCTCGGCCGCCCGCTCGTCGAGAATCCTTCTCACCTCGCGCCGCTCCGTCACGAGGCGCGATGCGAGCGGAACGAGGTCCGGCTTGTCCGCGGTGCGCGCGGCATCGGCGAACAGGAGGGCCGGCTCCTCCGCGAGCCATGCGAGGGTCCGGACGAACGCCTCCCGGTAGGTTTTTCCCTCGTGGAAGGAGAGGAGCGCGGCCCGCTCGTCCGCGCCCGCCTCGGAGAGACCCCCGGAGGCGCGTACAAGAAGCGCCGCCACGTCCTCGGCGATCGGCAGGTCTCCGACGGGCCTTCGGTTCGCCCGAAGTCGAACCGGATCGGGCCCGATCTCGACGGCGGCCCCGTCGCCGGGGACGGCGACGCGCGTCACCTCGACGAGGTCGTGGTCCTCCGAGGCACACCAGAAGAGCGGGGCCGCCGGGACGCCTCGAGAAGCCACCTCGCCCGCGATCTGGACCGCGGCCAACGCCTTGACGAGAGTCAGCAGGGGCCCGCCGAAAAGACCAACCTGCTGCCCGGCGACGACCCCAGCCGCCCGCCCCGACGTCAGCTCCGCGAGCGCCGGATCCGCCCGCCCGGGGCTCCGGGGCTGGAAGCGCACGAGAACCTCGCGGGCCCGCGTGGCTACGGCGTCCGCTCCTCCGGCATCAGGGAGAAAGCGTGCGACCCGGGGTGAGCCCTCTGCGAACCCCCGGGCCAGCTCCGCGAGCCCTGGAAGGGAGGAGAGGGGCACGGTTACGTCGTCGAAGTCGGTCACTGCTCCGGATGATAGGGGCAAAAAAGAAAGCGGCCCCGCGGGTGCGGGGCCGTTTCCCGGTAGGAGGAGAGGAGGTGTCCGGGAGCGTCCGGTTCCGGCGTCACCGGGGCGCTTCCCATCCTCTCTAGAGCAATCGCCGTGCCAGACCGGGGCTCAGTCGCCCCCGGCGATCTGGAGGCGGGCCTCCGCGTACGCGGCGTCGGCGTTCACGGAGTCGAGCTGCTCCTCGCTCTGGACGGAGGCGCGGGCCTCTTCGGCGCTCTTCTTCTCGCGCGCCGCGGCGGACGGGTCGATCCCGTCCTTGGCGGCCGCGACGTCGGCCAGGACGCGAACGACGTCCCCGGCAATTTCGGCGAAACCCCCCTTGACGGCGATCGCGCCGTTTCCCTCGACCCCCGTCCACCGGACGACCCCCACGCCGAGAAGCGTGATGAGCGGGGTGTGGGACGGAAGGATGCCGAGCTCGCCCCGCTCTCCCGGCAGCGTGACCCCGGCACACGTCACCTTGTCGAGCATCGCGCGCTCGGGCGTGACGAGCGTGAGGGTCAGCTTGCCGGTCGGCACGTCAGACCTCGCCCCTCTTCTTCATCGCCTCGTATTTCTCGAGGACCTCTTCGATCGCCCCGACGAGGTAGAAGGCCTGCTCGGGGACCTCGTCGTGCTTGCCGTCGACGATCTCCTTGAAGGAGCGGATGGTGTCGGCGATCTTCACGTACTTGCCAGCCAGGCCGGTGAACTGCTCGGCCACGTGGAACGGCTGCGAGAGGAACTTCTGGATCTTCCGGGCCCTCGACACGATGAGCTTGTCGTCCTCCGAGAGCTCGTCGATGCCGAGGATGGCGATGATGTCCTGGAGGTCCTTGTACTTCTGGAGGACCTGCTGGACGGCGCGGGCAACGGTGTAGTGCTCGACGCCGACGACCATCGGGGAGAGGATTTTCGAGGTCGACGCGAGCGGGTCGACGGCGGGATAGATGCCCAGTTCGACGATCTGCCTCGAGAGGACGCTCGTCGCGTCGAGGTGGGCGAAAGCCGTGGCCGGGGCCGGGTCCGTCAGGTCGTCGGCCGGGACGTAGATGGCCTGCACCGACGTGATGGAGCCCTTCTTCGTCGAGGTGATCCGCTCCTGCAGTTCACCCATCTCGGTCGCGAGGTTCGGCTGGTAGCCGACCGCGGACGGCATCCGGCCGAGGAGCGCGGAGACCTCGGAGCCCGCCTGCGTGAAGCGGAAGATGTTGTCGATGAAGAGGAGGACGTCCTTCCCTTCCACGTCGCGGAAGTATTCGGCCACCGTCAGGCCGGAGAGGCCGACGCGGAGGCGCGCCCCCGGCGGCTCGGTCATCTGGCCGTAAATGAGCGAGCACTTCGACTTCTTCCAGTCCTTCGGGTTGATGACGCCCGACTCGGTCATCTCGAGCCAGAGGTCGTTTCCCTCGCGCGTCCGCTCCCCGACGCCCGAGAAGACCGAGTAGCCGCCGGCGGCTTTGGCGACGTTGTTGATCAGCTCCATGATCAGGACCGTCTTGCCGACGCCGGCGCCGCCGAAGAGTCCCGTCTTGCCGCCGCGGGTGTAAGGCTCCAGAAGGTCGACGACCTTGATTCCTGTCTCGAACATTTCGACGGTCGTCGACTGCTCCTCGTATGGGGGTGCCTCCCGGTGGATCGGCCAGCGCTCCTTCGTCTCGACGGGACCGAGGTTGTCCACCGGCTCGCCGATGACGTTCAGGATCCGGCCGAGCGTCTCCGGGCCCACCGGGACGGAAATCGGCTCACCGAGGTCGATCGCCACCATCCCCCGGACGAGCCCGTCGGCGGGCTTCATCGAGATGCAGCGGGCCCGGTTCTCGCCGAGGTGCTGGGCGACCTCCGTGATGATGTCGATCTTCTGCGTGGAGAGCCCCGCCGGGTCCACGACCCGGACTGCGTTCAGGATCGTCGGGAGGTGGCCCGCGGGGAACTCGACGTCCACCACCGGGCCAATGACCTGGACGACCGTACCTTCAACTGCCATGAAGAACCTCTATTTCAGCGCCGCGGCGCCGGAAACAACTTCGATGAGCTCCTTGGTGATACGCGCCTGCCGGGCGCGGTTGTAGGTGAGCGTGAGGGAGTCGATGATCTCACCGGCGTTCTTCGAGGCGGCGTCCATCGCCGTCATCCGCGCGGCGTTCTCCGCGGCATTCGACTCGAGGAGGATCCGGAAGGCCTGAAACTCGAGGTGCCTCGGGACGAGCCGTTCCAGAATCGCGGCCGGGGACGGCTCGTAGAGGTAGTCCGTCTCCGGAGCGGACGTCCCCTCCGGGAGCTGGATCGGGAGGAGCCGCTTCGTCCGGACGACCTGCGAAAGGACGCTCTTGAACTCGTTGTAGATGACGTAGACGGCGTCCGTCTCTCCGGAGACGAAGAGACCCGCCGCCTTCTGGGCGATCCCCGCTGCCGTGTCGTGGCCGAACTTCGCGAAGAGGCCGGGCCGTGCCTCGAGAATCTCGAAGCTCCGCCGCTTCCAGAAGTCGACCGCCTTTCGCCCCAGGGCGAACAGCTTGACCTCGGTGACGCCGCGCTCCTTTGCGTCACGGAGGAACGCTCCGACGGCCCGGTGAACGTTGGCGTTGAAGCCCCCGCAGAGCCCCTTGTCCCCGGCGACAACGAGGAGAACGATTCTCTTCTCCGCCCGCTGCGTGAGGAGCGGGTGGAGCGGCGAGCCGTCCTCTCTCGGGGGGACACGTGAGGCGACCGAGGCGAGCGTCGCCTCGAGCGCGGCGGCGTACGGGCGCGCGGCGATCACGCGCTCCTGCGACCTCCGGAGGCGCGAGGCCGCCACCATCTTCATCGCCTTGGTGATCTGCTGCGTGTTCTTGACGCTGCGGATCCGGCGGCGGAGGTCGATGAGGCTTGCCACTTAAGAGAGCTTCGCCTCCGGCGTCTCGGCGAGGAAGAGCGATTTCGCCTCGCTGATCGCGGCCCGGAGCGCCTTGTCGATATCGTCCGTCATTTTCGGGGCCTTCCGAACCTCGTCGAGGAGGGCGGCTTTCTGAGACGCGAGGTACTTGTGCAGCGTCGTCTCGAACGGCAGGACCGCCTCGACACGCAGGTCGTCGAGGAAGCCCTTCACGCCGGCGAAGACGGACGCGATCTGGAGGGCGATGTTCATCGGGACGTATTGCTTCTGCTTCAGGATCTCCACGAGCCGCTGGCCGCGGGCGAGCTGTGCCTGCGTCGCCTTGTCGAGGTCGGAGCCGAACTGGGCGAAGGCCGCCAGCTCGCGGTACTG
>JBBIPB010000016.1:0-3323 GCA_037443065.1 Acidobacteriota bacterium
ACGGCGGAACGTTCTATTTAACGCAAGAAGCTCCGGCGCAGCCCCTCCCGCCCGTGACCACGATCCACCTCGTCCAGAACTGGGTGGAGGAGTTGAAGGCGCGCGTGGCGGCGGGGAACTGAGCCTTGGCCCCCCTTACACCACGTACTTGAATCCCGTCCCCGTGTCGAAGACGACGACGCGACTGGGCCGGTTGAACCTCACTCGCGCTCGAGCCAGTGGTTCAGCTCGCCCGCGACCCCGAGGGTGGACGCCTGAGAGAGCGCACGGGACCGCTCCTCGGGATACCGGCGCAGAAGCCGCGCGACGTCCCATAGGTCCTTCGGGCCTCCGGCTTCGAGCTTCAGACGGATGAGGTCCGGGAGGTCGAGAACCGAGACCCGCGCCCCTTCGCCACCGGCCGGCGAGATGCTCACGGTCGCAAAGTGCCTTCCCCCACGAGGGGCGAAGACCTGGAAGCGGACTCCATCGAGCTCCCCGTCGACGACCCACGGAAGATCGCGGCCGAGAGGATCTCCCTGGCGCGTGACGAACGTGAGACCGGCATCCCGCAGCGCCCGCTCCACGTCGGGAAGCGGCCGCCCCGTGACGAAGTCGACGTCCCGCGTAGCCCGGATCTCCCCCCACGCGGCGACCGCGAGTCCTCCCGCGAGCCCCGAGCCCTCACCGAGCACCGCGGCGAGGCGTTGTGCCGCGCGAACGAGACGGCCGGGTCTCATTCTCGAGCGGCTTCTTCCGTCGGATTCCCGGACTCCGCCGATCGCGCGGCGGCGAGCAACTCGCACTCGTCGAGCAGCTCATCCGCAAGGCAGAGGTTCTCCCACATCTCGGCGGGACCGATTCGAGACGGCGCTGCCGTCTGCCGGGCCCCAGATCGCCTGTCCTGCCGAGTGGTGTCCCGCATACAAGTAGTCTAAAGCTGAGAGCCGCCCTACTCCACGTACTTGAAGCCGGTCCCCGTGTCGAAGACGAGGACGCGCTCGTCGCGGGAAACCTTCCCCGCCGCAACGAGCTTCTTCACGGCCGCCCAGGCAGCGCCCCCCTCGGGGGCGGGAAAGAGTCCTTCCGAAGCACCCATCTCCGAGACGCCTTCCCGCATGGCCTCGTCGCTCACAGCGACCGCCTCCCCCTTCGACTCGCGGAGGATCTTCAGGATCAGGTAGTCGGCGTAGGCCTTGGGAACCCTCAAGCCGCTTGCGTACGTGTGCGCGTTCTCGGCGCGGACGGAGACGTCCTTCCCTTCGGCGAAGGCCCTCGGGATCGGGGCGCACCCTTCGGCCTGGACCGAGACCATCCGCGGGCGCTTCGGCCCGATCCAGCCGAGCTTCTCCATCTCGTCGAAGGCCTTCCACATTCCGATGAGGCCGGTGCCGCCCCCCGTCGGATAGACGACGACGTCGGGGAGCGTCCAGCCCATCTGCTCGGCCAGCTCGTACCCCATCGTCTTCTTCCCCTCGACGCGGTACGGTTCCTTGAGCGTCGAGATGTCGAACCACTCTTCGGCGTCCTTCCGCGCGGCGACGATCCGTCCGCAGTCGTCGATGAGGCCGTCCACGAGCGTCACCGTCGCTCCGTACGTCTCGCACTCGATCCGGAACACCTTAGGCGTGTCCGCCGGCATGAAGACGTGACACGCGAGCCCCGCCTTCGCCGCATAGGCCGCCGCCGCGCCGCCGGCGTTCCCCGCCGTCGGCAGGGCGAGAGCCTGCGCTCCGAGCGCCTTGGCCATCGTCACCGCGGCGCCGAGGCCGCGCGCCTTGAACGACCCGGTCGGGTTTCCGCCCTCCTCCTTGATCCAGAGGTCCGGCATCCCGATCCGCGCTCCGAGCCGCTCGGCCCGAAGGAGCGGCGTCCCGCCCTCGCCGAGGGTGACGATCTCCTCCGCGCTCCTCGCGGGCATCAGCTCGTGCCACCGCCAGATCGTCCGGTCGCGCCCGGTCGTGTCGCCCTTGGAGAGCCTCGGGAGGTCGTACTCGGCGAAAAGCGACCCGCCGCAGCCCGGCGCCGTGCAGACGTTGAGAAGACGCCCCGCGTCGAACGTCGCGGAGCACTTCGTGCAGGAGAGATGCGAGAGGCGGGAAAAGCCCACGGGGCGACCCTATCATCCGGGCCCGCTACCGCGTCTCTGTGACCTTTTTCAGCCCGCGCGGAGCATCCGGGTCGAGGCCGCGCGCGCGAGCGGCGTGGAATGCGAGCAACTGCCCGGGCACCACCGCGACGAGGGGCGAGAGAAGCTCCGGCGTTTTCGGAAGGGGGATGGCTCCCGCCACGGGGAGGCCGATCGAGAGAACGGGGCTTCCCCGCGCCCGGAGCTTCCGGGCCAGCGCGAGCAGCTCGCGCTCTGGCCGGCCTCCCGGCGCCGACACGACGATCGCGGGGAGACCGGCCTCGGCAAGCGCGATCGGGCCGTGCGCGAAGTCCGCCGAGGAGTACGGCTCCGCGAGGATGAGCGCCAGCTCCTTGAGCTTGAGGGCGATCTCCCAGGCGGTCGGGTAGTTGATCCCCCGGGCGAGGACGACCGCCCGAGAAGCCGACGCGAGGCGCCGCGCCTTCCGGCGGACGGCGGGCTCGGCCGCGAGCGCCTCGGCCATCGCGTCCGGAATGGCGGCGAGCTTCTTCAGGAGCGCCCGCTTCCCCGCGAGCGAGAGAGCGAGGAGCGCGACTGCCGCGAGCTGCGCCGTGTACGTCTTCGTGGCCGCCACGCTCCGCTCCTCGCCGGCGTGCAGCGAGATCACCTCGGAAGCGGCGCGGGCGAGCGGGCTCTCCGGGTCGTTCACGATCGCGAGCGTCGGAGCCCCGAGCCGCCGCGCGGCCGCGACGGTCTCGACGATGTCGGGCGAGCGGCCGGACTGCGAGATCCCGATGACGAGCCCGCCTCGCGGGTCGGGAGGACGCCCGTAAAGCGTCGTCAGCGACGGTGCGGCCAGAGCGACGGGAATGCCGTCGAGGAGGCCGAAGAGGTACTGGGCGTAGCGGGCTGCGTTGTCGGACGTCCCGCGCGCCGCGATCAGGACGAAGCGGACGCCACGCCGGCGGATCGGGAGGGCGAGCCGTGCGACGCGCTCTCCCTCGCGCGCAAGGAAGCGTGCGACGGCCTCGGGCTGCTCCGCGATCTCGCGGCGGAGGAGGGAATCGGGCCTCTTTCGGGGCATGGCGCGATGCTACCGTAGCGACGTCTTCCCGATGGCCCGCGTTCCGAAGCACCTCCCGAGGGCCCCGCGCCTCCTGAAGCCGTTCCTCCGACCGGCGGCATACCGCGTTCTCCCCCGCGAGCTCCGCGTGCGGCGCGTCGGCCGCCTCGCGAAGAGCCTCCCCGGCGGCCT
>JBBIPB010000016.1:3423-9570 GCA_037443065.1 Acidobacteriota bacterium
CGGCGGCCTTCGCAGCCATGCACGCCGCCGTCGCTCAGGCCCGCGAGGAAGTGCTCCTCGAGGCCTACATCCTCCGGGACGACGCGACCGGACGGGAGCTCTTCGGTGCCCTCGCGTCGACCGCTCGCCGGGGCGTACCGGTCCGGGTCCTCGCGGACGCCTGGGGAAGCTTCGGCACGCGCGCGTCCTTCTGGAAGGAGATGAGAGACGCCGGGATCGAGGTCCGGCTCTTCCACCCTCTCTTCTCCCGCCTCTGGTACCAGCCCTACCGTGACCATCGCAAGATCCTCGTCGTGGACCGCCGGGTCGCCTTCACCGGCGGGATGAACGTCGCCGACGAGTACGGCTCGCCGCACGGCGCTGCCGGCCAGGTCTTCCGCGACACACATGCCCGGCTGGAAGGGCCTGCGGCGTGGGAGATGGCCGTCGTCTTCTCGGAGGGGTGGGACCGCGCGGGCGGAACGCGCTTCGCGATTCCGCCGCTCCCCTTCGACGGGCAGGGAGCGCGGGACGGCGTCTCCGTTCTCGTCCTCAACTCAAGTCCGGGGCGGGGCCACGCCGAATCCGCCTCGGCGCTCGCGGCGATCGTCGGGGCGGCCCGGCAGAACGTCTGGTTCACGAACGCCTATTTCGCCCCGGCGGACTCCTCGCTCGAGATCCTCGGGGAGGCGGCCGACCGCGGACTCGACGTTCGGCTCCTCCTGCCCGGGTCGAGCGACATCCCGGTCGTCCGGCACGCCGGCCACGGGATGTTCGCCGGGCTCCTCCGGCGCGGCGTGAGAGTCTTCGAGTACGGACGCTCGATCCTCCATGCGAAGACCGTCGTCGCCGACGGGTTCGTTTCGGTCGTCGGCTCCTCGAACATGGACTTCCGGTCGTTCCACTTCAACGCGGAGTGCAATCTGGTCCTTCTCGACGAGGAGGTCGCGGACCGTCTCGAGAGCCAGTTTCTCCTCGACCTCGCCGCCGCCGTCGAGATCACCGAGCCCCTCTGGAGCGGCCGGCCGTGGCCTCATCGCCTGGGGGACCGGGCCGCGCGCCTCCTGGGCCCGCTTCTGTGAGAATGCGGGGCACGATGCACATTCCCTCGGCCGCGCTCTCTCTCCTGCTCCTCGCCGCCGCGCCCCTCTCCGCACAGACGATCACGACCGTCGCCGGCAACGGGCAACAGGGGGCGGGACCCGACGGCGTCCTCGCGACGGCGACCCCGCTCTTCATGCTGCCGCAGACCCCCGCGGGCCTCCTCTTCGACCGTGAGGGGAACATGTACTTCTCCGAGTCCGGTGCGAACCGCGTCCGCCGGATCGACCGGAAGAGCGGCCGGATCTTCACCACGGCCGGAACCGGCCAGGCGGGCTACTCGGGCGACGGCGGCCCGGCCGTCGCGGCGAAGCTCAACGAGCCGGGGGACCTCGCGTTCGACGCGGAGGGGAATCTTTACGTCTCGGACACGGGAAACAACCGGGTCCGGCGAATCGACCTCGAGAGCGGGATCATCACGACGTTCGCGGGGACGGGTCGGCTCGGAACCCAACAGGACGGTCTGCCGCTCTCGGAGGCGGGGATCGGCCACCCGCTCGGGATCGCGTTCGACGAGGCGGGGAACTTCTACGTCATGGAGCCGTACACGAGCCGGCTCCTCGCGGCAGACGCCCGGACGAAGCTCCTCCGGACGCTCGTCGGTGACGGGTCGTTCACGCTCCGCTTCGAAGTGAAGAAGGGGACGGAGTCGGGACTGGCGAACCCGGCGGCCGTCCGGGTCACGTCGACCGGAGACGTCGTCTTCTCCGTCACCGATCGCCACGCGATCATGAAAGTGAACCCGAAGACCGACGCGCTGACGCACATCGCCGGGACGATGCTCTACGGCCTCATGGGAGACGGCGGGCCGGCAACCAAGGCGCGGCTCTGGAATCCGATGGCCATCGCCCTCGACCGGGACGACGACATCTGGATCGCCGACACCGGAAACAACGTCATCCGGCGGATCGACGCGAAGACCGGCATCATCGAGACCCGCGTCGGAAGCGGCCGCACCGACCGGCGGGGCGACGTGGAGATGGCCGGCTTCGAGGGCAACGGCGGACCCGCCTCGAAGGCCCAGCTCAACCGGCCGGCCGGGCTCGGATTCGACCGCGACGGGAACCTCTACATCCTCGACGCGCTGAACAACCGGATCCGGAAGGTGGAGAAAGCGGCGCGCTGACGAGCCGAGAAAGGCGTTCTGTATTTCTCGTAATACAATCGGTCTCGAATAGGGCGATGGAGTTCGCCGGAACCGCCTTCGGGCTGATGACTCCTACTGACGACAGGAGTCGCCCATGCCGGTCCCGAACTCATTGACCCGAAAGTCGACCCATCTCGCAATTGCCCGACACCTTCACTTCCAGGACGCCGGAGGTGCCGCGTGACGGAGGTCTGGACCCACGCGGCCCTCTGGCTCGGCCTCGCGCTCGTCGCGACGCTTTTCGCCATCTGGCTCCGGATCTCGACGGCCCTCTCCGAGATCGTCATCGGGACCGTGGCCCAGCTCGTCATTGGCGGCCTCTTCGGCCTCGAGGCTCTCGGAGCGAAAGCGCCCTGGGTGACGTTTCTGTCTGGGGCCGGAGCCATCGTCCTGACGTTTCTCGCCGGCGCCGAGCTGGACCCCGTCATCTTCAGGGCGAAGTGGAAGGAGGCCTCGGGCCTCGGCCTCGTCGCGTTCTTCGCGCCGTTCCTCGGCTGCACCGGCATCGCCTACTGGATCCTCCACTGGTCGGCGCGGGCATCGTGGCTGGGCGGGATCGCCCTCTCGACGACCTCGGTGGCCGTCGTCTACGCCGTCATGCTGGAGTTCGGCCTGAATCAGACGGAATTCGGCAAGACGCTCCTGGCCGCCTGCTTCATCAACGACCTCGGAACGGTCTTCGCGCTCGGCTTCATCTTCGCGCCGTTCTCGTTCCGGACCGTCGTCTTCGCGGCGGTGGCGGTCGTCTCGTTCGCGGCCCTCCCCTGGCTCACGCCCTGGTTCTTCCGGAGGTTCGGGGGGCGCGTCTCGGAGCTGGAGGCGAAGTATCTTCTCTTCATTCTCTTCGCCCTCGGAGGGCTCGCGGCCTGGGCCGGAAGCGAAGCGGTCCTGCCGGCCTACATCATCGGGATGGTTCTGGCCGGGACCGTGGGGAAAGACCACGTCCTCGTTCGACGGCTTCGCACGATGACCTTCGGCCTCCTGACGCCCTTTTACTTCATCCGGGCCGGAGCGTTCGTCTCGATCCCGGTTCTCGTCGCGGCTCCTCTCACCTTCGTGGTTCTCCTGTTCGCCAAGATGCTCACGAAGAGCGTCGCCGTCCTGCCGACCGCCCGCGCCCTTGGCTATCCGCGAAGGGAGAGCCTCTACACGACGATGATGATGTCGACGGGCCTGACCTTCGGAACGATCTCGGCGCTCTTCGGGCTTTCACACGGCATCATCGATCCGTCACAGTACTCGTTCCTCGTCGCCGCCGTGATCGGCAGCGCGGTCGTCCCGACGATGATCGGGAACACCTTTTTCCTTCCCCGCCACCTGATCCCGTCCACTGGCGGCCGAGACGATTCCGTCGCGGCCGCGGCGACCGCAACTGCTTCGGCCGCCCCGAAAGGAGCCCCCTCATGATCCGGAGCATCCTCGTCGCGTACGACGACTCCGACCCCTCGCGCCACGCTTTCGACCTCGCATGCGAGCTGGCGGCGAAGTTCAAGGCGCGGCTTCTCCTCCTGGCCGTCGTCCGCCTGCCCGAGCCGACCACGAGCCTCGAGCTGGGCGCGATCCTGGACGACGCGAAAGAGCACTACGCGAAGGCATTCGACGACCTGCGCGAGAGGACGAATCCGCACGGCATCGACTTCACCGCCAGTGTAGAGGTCGGACACCCCGCCGAGCACGTGGTCGGGCTTGCGGAGCGTGAGCGCGTCGACCTGATCGTCATGGGCCGAAGAGGCCGGACGCAGGTGGGGCGCTTCATTCTCGGTTCCACATCCGAGCGGGTCCTCCGTTACGCCCACTGCGCCGTGACGGTCGTCAAGTAGTGGATCTTCCATGCCGCCTCCCGAGCTGAACGAGGGACAGAGGCGCAGCCTCTCGGTCGGCCTGCACCAGATCGCCGGCCTGCTCGCTGAGGTCGAGGGAACGCTGACCGCCGCCCGCAACCCCTCTCCCTTCAGCCGGCTCGCGAGCGACATCTCCCCTGCCGAAGCCGGGGTAATCCGCGACTACCTCGCCGCGATCCGGAGGCGGCTCGCCGCGGCCGCCGATCGTCACGACCTCGACATCTGCGGGCTCGAGCTGGACGCACGCCGGTCGATCCTGGCCCGAACCACCGGCGCGTGGATCGCCATCGAGGAGAGCCGCTCGCGCCGCCTGCGCGGCTACGGCGCCCTCGACCCTTCTCTCGCCGAGGAGATCGACCGGACCTGCGACGAGTTGGAGCGCGCCGTCCGCGAGATGGAGCGCTTCGTCCTGTCACCGCAGCAGGACTTCGAGGCCCGTCTCCGGCGCCTGGGCGAGACCACCATCGACGCGGACCTTCTCGGCCGGCTCGAGCGCGTCATCCGGGAGGAAGGGCTCGTGGAGTTCCGTCGGGCGTTCGAGGCCCTGCTCGAGCGGATCGAGGAGCGGACTTTCCATGTGGCGGTTTTCGGCCGGGTCAGCTCGGGGAAATCGTCACTCCTCAATACGCTCCTTGGCCAGGAGCTCCTTCCCGTGGGCGTCACGCCCGTGACGGCCGTGCCGACGCGGGTGCGGCTCGGCCGACCTCCCGGCCTCTCGGTCCGGTTTGCCAACGGTCAGACCGTGTCCGTTCCGATCGAGGACCTGCGTCTCTTTGCCACGGAGGACGAGAACCCTGAGAACGTCAAGAAGGTCTCGCGGCTGGACGTCGTCACCCCCTCGCGGGACCTTCCCGACGGCATCGAGCTGGTCGATACGCCCGGGATCGGCTCCCTCGCGACCTCCGGGGCGCAGGAGGCCCTGGCATACCTGCCCCGCACCGACGCCGCGCTCGTCCTTGTCGACGCCTCTTCGTCCATCGGGTCGGACGAGGTCTCGTTGCTGCGCCTCTTCCAGGATGCAGCGATCCCCGCCGAGGTCCTCCTGAGCAAAGCGGACCTCGTGGACGACGAGGAGCGGGAGAAGCTGCGCGACTACGTCTCGCGAACGCTGGCGCGCGAGTTGGGACGCGCGGTCCCGGTCCACGCCGTGAGCACCGTGAAGAAGGGCCTCGTAGCCGTCTGGTCGCGCGAGCGGCTCAAGCCTCTTTTCGACCGCCGCACAGAGCTTCTCGAGGAGTCGATCCGCCGGATGGCGGGGCGGCTCGCCGAAGGAGTTGCGGCGGCGCTCCACGTCAGGCTCGGCCGGATGCCGGCCGTGGCGCGCGCCGCCGCCGTGGAGGAGGTCCGCCGCGCCGACGAACGGATCGCTGCGGCGCGGGAGGCCGCCCAGCGCGAGGCGGAGCGCCTCGAGGCATCATGGGGCGATATCCTCGTCGCGGCGACGAAAGAGGCGGTCGCCCGCTTCCGGGACGGCGAGGCGGGCCCGCTGGCCGGGGAGCAGCTCGTCAGGGAGGCCGCCGAGACGTCGAGCGCCCGACTCCGGAAGTCGGTGCTGTCGACCATGAACGAACTGCAGGCGGCGCTGTCTTCCTCGGCGCGAAACGTCGACGCCGGGAGCGCCGAGCTTTTCGCCGCGAACCGCGCCTCTTCGGACGTCGCTGGCCTCCCGATCCTCGACTTTTCCGGCCTCACGTCACGCTCCCTGCGTCGGCCGTTCTTCCTCGGTCTTTTCCCGTCGTGGGCCGCACGCCGCCTTCTCGCGACCCTGCGCGACGCCTTCGAGCGGGAGGAGCGCGAAACGCTCCACAGCTTCGGGTACCGAATGCGGGATTTCGCACTCCGCGCAGTCGAGGCGCTGGCGGCGGCCTATCACGGCGCGGTCGGGCCGTTCGTCCACGGCGCGGAGGGGCCCCGGACGGGTCGCGCGGCGCCGGATCGCCTCGCCGAAGACCTCGCATACTTCGAATCGGTCCGGGGCGGCCCGCCGCGCTCCGCGGCGATCAAAGAAGAAGACCCGTGATCGGACGGGAGAGTCCGCCTACCGGCCGGTCCGGCTGGTTGAACCGCTCCACGCTCGGC
>JBBIPB010000016.1:9670-16164 GCA_037443065.1 Acidobacteriota bacterium
CGCTCGGCTTCGCCTTCCTGCCGCCGACTCCCTTGGCCCTCACGCTTCTCTTCGTCTGCTCGGGCGTCTACATCGCCTGCGAAGAAGTCGTCGAGAAGGCCCGGGCCGTCGAGCTGCTTCCCCAGGCCGTCAAGGGGACCGGCCTCGGCGCGCTCGCGGCGACCAACGGCATCGGAGACTTCGTCTCCAGCGCCGTCGTCGGGCTTCTCTGGTCGGCCTTCCCCGCGCAGTCTTTCATCGGCTTCACCGTTGCCGGTGCGCTTCAGCTCGTGGGGGCCCTGCTCCTCCTCGCCATTCGGAGACCTCGGCCGGACGGCGCGTCGGCGCCACGGTGAGTCGATGGACGCCTCAGTGCTCGACAGCCCGCCGCACGACGATGCCATAAGGCCGATGGGCATGGAACGCACGGTCTTCACGAGCATCCTGTTCCCTGGCGCCGGCGGAGCACTCCCGGACAAGGCGGGCGAGGCTCCGGATTTCTTCCACGATCTGAGCCTCGACCGCGTCATCGCGGCCATCACCGCCGGTCGCGAGGAATACGACCTCGCACCGTTCTTCCAAACGCGCCTGACCGACCTCGACGCCATCGCTTACCGGCAGGAGGTGATGCGCGACATGGAGAGCCCGGGCGCCAAGCAGGCCATCGCCGTCTTTGCCGAGCGGATGCGAACGGTGCGACTGCGTCTTCCCGCGGAGAAAAAGCGCCAGTACGAGCTCGAGAGGCAGCGCTGGTTCCTCGACGCCGCCGTTGGCTGCACCGACGCGGTCGAGGGGCTGGCACATGACCTCGGCGCGCTCGACCTGGCCTCGCGCGGGCTGCGTGCCTTCCGCGACGCCCTCGCGAAGTACGCAGGCTCGGATCCGTTCCGCGCGCTCGCGGCCGAGGCGCGTGCCGTAGCCGCCGCTCTGGCGGCGCTCCGCTATTGCATTCTGATCCGCCGCGACACCGTCATCGTGCGCCCATACGACGCCGAGAGCGACTACAGCACCGCCGTCGAAGAGACCTTCCGTAAGTACCGGCAGGGCAGCGCCAAGAACTACCGGCACACGCTGAAAGACCGATGGGGCATGGACCACGTGGAAGCGCGGATCGTGGAACGCGTGGCACTCCTCCACCCGGACACCTTCGGCGCGCTTGCGCAGTTCTGCGAGCGACACGTCGATTTCATCGACCCGACCATCGCCAGGTTCGACCGCGAGATCCAGTTCTACGTCGCCTATCTCGACCACGTCGAGCGCTTCCGCCGCGCCGGCTTGCACTTCTGCTACCCGCGGCTCTCGGATGAGCACAAGGACGTCATCGCCCGCGACACTTTCGACCTGGCCCTCGCCGACAAGCTGCTGCGCGAGAATGCCACCGTCGTCTGCAACGACTTCTTCCTGCAGGACGCCGAGCGCGTCCTCGTGGTCACCGGACCGAACCAGGGAGGCAAGACGACCTTCGCGCGCACGTTCGGGCAGCTCCACACTCTCGCGAGCCTCGGCTGCCCGGTCCCCGGCCGGGAGGCGCGGCTGTTCCTCTGCGACCGGATGCTCGCGCACTTCGAGCGCGAAGAGGACATCACGAGCCTGCGCGGCAAGCTGGAGGACGACCTGGTGCGGATCCGCCGCATCCTCGACCACGCAACGCCGAGCAGCATCCTGATCATCAACGAGATCTTCTCGTCGACGGCGCTCGACGATGCCCTGTACCTCGGCCGGGAGGTCCTGGCGCGAATCACGCGGCTCGACGCGCTTTGCGTGTGCGTCACCTTCCTCGACGAGCTGGCCGCGCTGAACGAGAAGACGGTCAGCATGGTCGCCGGCGTGGACCCCCGCGACCCGGCGGTGCGCACGTTCAAGATCGAGCGCCGGCGGGCCGACGGGCTGGCCTACGCGCTCGCCATCGCCGAAAAGCACCGGGTCACCGACGCCTGGCTGAAGGAGCGAATCCGGACATGAAGCCGCTGCTCATGCACCGCGACCGCGACTTCGAAGCGCAGCCTGCGCCCTGGAACGAGGGCGCGCTGACGCAGGACCTTGCGCTCGACACTCTCCTCGATACGATGGCGCGAGGCGACAAGCTCGTCCGCGACGTGGCGCGGATCGCGCTTCTCGCTGGCTTGCGCAACGACCCGGAGACGATCCTCTATCGCCAATTAGCCGCGCGTGACGCCCTCAGCAGCCCGGCGGTGCTGCGAGAGCTCTACGCACTCACGGGTGAGGCGATCGAAAGCAAACGAAAGAACACCTTCGGGATCTTCGGTCACTTCCCGTCGTCGGTGCTCTACGGCGCGACGGAGGTCATGAAGGTCTACATCGGCATGCTGCGGCGGCTGCGGGACATCGCGCGCACGCAAGCGGCGCGCTTCACGTCCGAGGGCTTCGGCACCCTCTTCGCGATGCTGGATCGCGAGCTGACGAACGACTACCTTGCCGAGATCGAGACGCACCTCGCGAACCTGAGATCCCGGGGCGGCACTCTGATCAGCGCCGAGCTGGGACCCGGGAACGTGGGTCGCAATCACGTTCTGCACCAGCCGCGCAAGGACGAACGGCCCTGGATGACCCGGCTGCTCTCCAAGCGAATGGCGGCCTACGGCTTCCGCCTCCACAAACGAGACGAGGCGGGCGCGCGGGCGCTGTCGGAGCTGAAAGACCGCGGTATCGACCTCGCGGCGAACGCACTCGCCCAGTCGGCGGACCACGTCGACGGCTTCTTCCAGATGCTGCGCGCGGAGCTGGCCTTCTACGTCGGCTGCGTGAACCTGTACGAGCGGCTCGCGGAGCTGGGCGAGCCGACGTGCTTTCCCCAGCCGCTGGCCGCCGGTCAGCGCCGGCTTCGCTGCCGCGGGCTCTACGACCCGTGCCTCGCGCTCGAGATGGAACGGGGCGTCGTTGGGAACACGGTCGACGCGGATCACAAGAGTCTGGTGATCGTCACGGGCGCGAACCAGGGCGGCAAGTCGGTCTTCCTGCGCAGCGTCGGCGTGGCGCAACTGATGATGCAGTGCGGGATGTTCGTCGGCGCCGAATCGTTCGAGGGCGAGCTGTGCTCGAGGCTCGTCACGCATTACAAGCGCGAGGAGGACGCCACACTGAAGAGCGGCAAGCTCGACGAGGAGCTGACGCGCATGAGTGAGATCGTTGACCACCTCGCTCCGAACGCGATGCTGCTTTTCAACGAGTCGTTCAGCGCGACGAACGAACGCGAGGGTTCGGAGATCGCACGGCAGGTGGTCTCGGCGCTGCTGGAAAAGGGAATGAAGGTCTTTTTCGTGACCCACCTGCACGCGTCCGCGCACGGCTTCTACGAGCGCGCGACCGACCAGGCCTTATTCCTGCGTGCCGAACGCCTGTCCGACGGCACGCGAACCTTCAGATTGCTCGAGGGCGCGCCGGTCGCGACCAGCCACGGAAGGGACCTGTATGAAAGGATCTTCGCAGCAAGTGTCGCTCGAAAGGAGGCCTGATGTCCGCCATCCGAACCATACACGCACGTGAGGTTCTTGACTCCAGGGGGAATCCTACCGTCGAGGTCGAGGTGCGCCTACGCGACGGCTCCCAAGGCTCCGCCATCGTCCCCTCCGGCGCTTCCACGGGCGAGCGCGAGGCCGTCGAGCTGCGCGACACGAAGTCGAAGCGGTACGGCGGCAAGGGCGTTCGCACCGCCGTCCGGAACGTGAACGACGTCATCGGACCGCGTGTCCGCGGGCGTGACGCCTTCGACCAGGAGGGCCTCGACCGCCGGATGATCGAGCTGGACGGGACGCCGAACAAGTCGCGGCTCGGTGCCAACGCGATTCTGGGCGTGTCGGTCGCCGCGGCGAAAGCGGCCGCGCAGTCGAAACGACAGCCGCTCTTCCGATACCTCGGCGGGAAGGACGCGACGCTCCTCCCCGTTCCCTGCATGAACGTCATCAACGGCGGCCGCCACGCCGACAACAACGTCGACTTCCAGGAGTTCATGATCGCCCCGCACGGCGCAAAGACCTGTTCCGATAGTGTGCGAATGGGCATCGAAACGTTCCACGCGTTGAAGAGCGTCTTGACGAAGCGCGGCTATGCGACGTCGGTCGGAGACGAGGGCGGCTTCGCACCGCAACTGAAGTCGAACGAAGAAGCCGTCGAAGTCATCCTCGAGGCCATCACGACCGCCGGATACACCCCCGGCCGCCACGTCTCCATCGCCCTCGACCCGGCGACGAGCGAGATGTACGAGGATGGCGCCTACCGTTTCCGGAAATCGGACGGAAGCTCGAAAACCTCCGACGAGATGATCGACCTCTGGGAAGGCTGGATCTCGAAGTATCCGATCGTCCTTCTCGAGGACGGCCTCGCGGAAAACGACTGGCCGGGCTGGCAACGCCTGACGGCGCGGTTGGCCCGAAAGATCGAGATCGTTGGCGACGACATCTTCTGCACGAACCCCGCGATCATCCGGCGCGGCATTGAGGAGAAGGTCGCGAACTCCGTCCTGATCAAGCTCAACCAGATCGGAACGATCACGGAAACGCTCGAGGCCATCGAGACGGCGCGGTCGGCAGGCTATGGGATCTTCGTCTCGCACCGGTCGGGCGAGACCGAGGACACGACGATCGCCGACTTCGCCGTCGCCGTCGGTGCGGGACACATGAAGACCGGCTCGGGCTGCCGGAGCGAGCGTATCGCCAAGTACAACCAGATCCTCCGCATCGAAGAGACCCTCGGCGGGCGCGCCCGATTCGCCGGGAAGCGAGCCTTTGTCCGAAGTGGATCCGTCCTTCGGAGCGGCCGTGGGGCCGGATGAAGCTCCTCGTCGTCTCCGACGTCCACGCCAACGCGTCGGCGCTGCGAACGCTCGAGGACGAATCGGCCGACGCGATCGTCTTCCTCGGCGATGCCGTGACGTACGGGACCCGGCCGGCCGAGTGCCTGGAGTGGCTCGGCCGCCACGCGCGCTGGGCCGTCCTCGGAAACCACGACGAGGCGCTCTTGAAGGGAACGATGCCCCGGTGCCGCGAGGAGTTTCGCAATGCCGCCTCCGAGACGCTCGTCTGGCACCGCTCAGGGCTCGACCCGGCCACGGCCTCGATCGCCGCGGCCTGGCCTCGGACGCTTCGCTTCGAGTGGAACGGCTTCACAGTCTATGCGACGCACGCGAGCCCCTTCGGCATCGACGACTATCTCGACACCGAGGCGGCGATCGACCGCGCCACGCACAGCGTCCGCGCGACGCTGATCCTCCTCGGCCATACGCACCGGCGCCTCCTGCTGAAAAGCCGTGGGCGCATGATTCTCAACCCGGGCAGCCTCGGCCAGCCGCGAGGCGGCGAAGGCTGCGGTTCGTATGCGGTCGTCGAATACGGCCGCGTTTCGTTTCGGGAGGCACCCTACGACCTCCAGGAGATTGCGGCCGACTACGCGGCCTCGCCGCTCTCGGCGCGAGTCCGGGAGAGGCTCCTCTCGAAATTGGTGCCGGCCTCGCCGCCAGCGGGGCGTTGACATCGGGGCTCCTTGGGCTCCATATTTCCTTTGCGGCGATGGAGTTCGCCGGAACCGTCCCAAGGGACTGATGACTCCTACTTCCTGACAAGGAGGTGGGAGTGTTTCACCGAGACGCAACACGCGACAAACAGCCCCCGCCTCCCGCGGGAATCGAAGAGTTCGTGGGTCGGCTTGCGAATCTCCGGGAGACCGACCGTGTCGCCGCGCGCCACGTGCTCGTCGAATGCGACTCTCTCACCGATTCCGTCCTCCTTCGCAAGCGTAGGGCGGCGTGCCAACGGTTTCTCTCCGAGCGGCGCGCCGCGCCTCAGGAGAGGCAATGAGCCCGGCCTCGTGGGTCTCCAACGGCCGGGAGCCGTGGGTCTTGGCCGTCGAACGGCCGGACGAGGCCGTGGCGTGACGGATTTCGTAGGCCGGGAGCGGGAGATTTCGAGGATAGCGGCCTCATTGGCCGCGGGCACGAACGCCGTCCTCTCGGGAAAGTTCGGAATCGGCCGGACGAGCCTCTTGCGCCAGGTCGCCGCCGACTCCCGCGGCCGGTGGCAGTTCGCCTTTGGGGACTGCTCACGGCCGCCGGCGGCCGTTTGCCGCCAGCTCGCGTCCCAGATCTCGCGGCCGCGACGGTCCTGGCGGCAGATCGAGGAGCCCGCCTACCGTGAGGCCCGCCGCAGGCTTCTCGAGGCGGCCCGCAAGGCCGTGCCCCCGGTCGTGTTCGTACTCGACAACGTCGCGCGGATGACCGCGGCGAGGTGGGACTTCGTGCGGTTCCTGACCGGGGCGCCCTGGCTCCGCGTCGTGATCATCGTCGAATCGTTCCTTCCGGAGTCGGATGTCACGAAGCTGAGGACGTGCCTCTATCCGTCGGTCCACCTCTGTCTCGGCCGCCTTCAGGCGCGGCAATCGCGCGAGTTCTTCGAGTGCGTTTCGAGACGGATCGGGCTCGGCTGGAGCCGCGACCAGATCCGGGGGCTCGCGGCACGCGGGGGAGGATTCCCCCTCGCCATGGCGGAAGCCGCCGCCGAGGCCGC
>JBBIPB010000016.1:16264-31268 GCA_037443065.1 Acidobacteriota bacterium
TCCGACTCGGTTCGATCTCCTTTGGCGGTCCGGCGATGGTGCCCTACATCAGAGATCTCGTCGTCAGGGAAAAGGGCTGGATCGAGCCCGGCGTATTTCAGGAAGGCGTAGCTCTCTGCCAGGCCATTCCAGGGGCCACGGCCATGCAGACTGCCGCCTATGCCGGCTTTCGGGCTCGAGGCCTTCCGGGAGCGCTCGCCTCTTTCGTCGGTTTCGGCCTGCCGGCGTTCTTCCTGATGCTCGCGCTGTCGGCCGCCTTCGCGGCGACTCACCGGCTGCCCCGGGTCGTGGCCGTGTTTCGCGGGCTCCAGGCCGTCGTCGTGGCGCTCACAGCCAATGCGGCCGTGCTTTTCGGGCTCGGGAGCCTTCGCGCCTGGCGAGACGGGTTGATCGCGGCAGCCGCGGCGGCCTTTCTGGTGGCAAACGGCAACCCGATGCTGGCGATCGGCGGCGCCGTGCTCGCCGGGCTCGTCGTGTATCGAAGGGAGTTCCAGCCATGCTCTCCCCAGACGCCGCCCACACGGACGGCCACCACGAGCGCCCTGCGTCCCGCGCTCCTGGCGGCAACACCCGTCCTCCTTGGATTCGCGGTCCTGTATCTCGTGAACAGGAACCTCTTCGCGCTCGCTGCCCTGATGGCCCGCATCGACCTGCTTGCCTTCGGAGGCGGATTCGCGTCCGTGCCGCTGATGCAGCACGAGGTCGTCGAAGCACGGCGCTGGATGGACGGTCCGACCTTCATGTCCGGCATCGCTCTGGGCCAGGTCACGCCCGGACCCATCGTGATCACGGCCACATTCGTCGGCTACCAGGTCGCCAGCCTGGCGGGAGCCACGGTCGCCACCCTGGCGATCTTTTCCCCGTCCTTCCTGCTGCTCCTCGCGACAGTCCCTTTTCTCGATCGGCTGCGGCGAGCGCCGACGGTGCAGCGTGCGCTCAGGGCGATCCTCGCGTCGTTCGTGGGACTCTTGCTCGCCGTGACCGTTCGCTTCTCCCTCGTCACGGCCTGGACGCCCGTCACCATTCTGACCGCGCTCGGCTGCTTCATCGCGCTGCGTCTCAGGCTGAACGTCCTGTGGGCCGTCGCGGCCGGCGGTCTCGTTTCATTCCTGCTGGCGTGAATCCCGGCGGCTCGTGGAGCGTGACGAGCCCGAGGCGCCCGGAAGGATCTCGAACTGGACGGCGACCGGAAAGGCGCATCGTCCGAGCGGCATTCACCGCGTCGCCGTGGCCGCGCCGACGGTCTCTTGGGGCAGCGCCAGCACTCGCTGGATGGCGTCGCGCTGCCGGTTCAGCGTCTCGAGCTGCTGCCCGACAGCCGCCTCGCCTTCCGAGCGGCGGCGGCGGCCCGCCTCCACCGCGTCGAGGACCTCCTGCCGCATGGCGTCGAGCCGCGCCCGCATGCCTGTCTCGAGCTTCCGGGTCAGAGCGTCGATCCAGTCGATCAGGTGTTTGTCGATCTCGTGGAGGTTGGTCCGGAGCCACTCCCGCGCGAGCGCCTCGGACCGGCCAGCGGCCCGCCGGACTACGGCCCGTCTCGAGGAGATGAGACCGAGTAGCGGGATGAGCCAGGCCTCGACATCGAGGGCCTGAACGGGCTCGATGAACTCGAAGACCATTGCCCTGGGATCGATCGTGAGGGCCTCGGGCTCGAAACGTGCCACCGGGATGTCGAACGCCCTCGCGGCGGCCTCCGCGGCCCGGCCGATGAGACGATTGGTCTCGGCGCTCACGCGCTCGATCTGCTCGGCACGATGGCGATTGAACTCCTCGATCGCCTGCCGGGCCCAGCCATCGACCTGCTTCTTGACCTCCGTAAGAGCAATCTCGCGGACCGTGTTGCGGATGCGCCGGGAACCGGTCCCACCGTTCCGCTCGGCGGCACGCTCTGCCTCCAGACCGATCTCGCGGACGACCCGCTTCAGGAGGTCGTTCCTCCGGGACTCCCACTCCGGCCAATCGAATCCGAAGTCGGACCCCACGCGGGCGCACGCTGCGATGACGAGGTCGTCGATGTCCCGCATGGCTTCGAGGAAGCCGTCGATCCGGCGCCCGATCTCTTCCAGCGGGGCGACGAGAGCAGCGTGCTCGAGGTCGAGCTGCTGCAGCAGGTGGGCCGCGATGTGCCGGGCCGCACGCGCCGCCGAGGCCTGGGCCAGCTCGACGCCGGAGTGAGCGGCCAGGTCGGAAAGCTCGCGGAGAACCATGGACACGCCCGGATCGGCCCCTTCGCGCAGGGCCGCGCGTGCGGAGGCGTGGATCAGCACCTCGGGGTCGCGGCCGAGCGCTTCCCGCAGGACCTGCCGCGTGAACGCCTCGGCCTTCAGCCGCGTCGGCTCTCCGACGCGGTCGGCCTTGTTGAGAACGAAGCAGAGCCGCCCGGCGCCCGGCGCCGCGGACTTCACCAGCGCCAGCTCCTCGCCCGATATCGGCGGGTCCGACCCAAGTACGACAATCGCCACGTCGATGCGCGGCAGGAACGAGCGCGTCACCTCGGCGTTGCTCGCGAAGACGCTCCCCACCCCCGGCGTGTCGACGAGCCGCATGCCGGAGGCGAGGAGCGGAGCCGGAAGCTCGATCCGAACGACCCGGACACCCTTCCGGTTGCCCGGGTTCTCCTCCTCGGAAACGAAGCGGCGGACCTCGTCGACGCCGATCTCCTCCTCGCGGCCATCCTCGAAGCGAACGGCCGCGCACGCGCGCGGTCCGTGCTCGACGGCCGTGATCGCGGTGGTGACGGGGGCGACATCGGTCGGGAGGAGGTCCCGGCCGAGGAGCGCATTGATGAGGGTGCTCTTGCCGCGCTTGAACTGGCCCATGACCGCCACGTTGAACCGGCGGCGGGCGAGGGCGTCGCGCGCCTCCCGAGCCTCGGCGACGATGCCATCTTGCTTCCGCTCGCCCGCGACCAGCTCGAGATCCCGGAGCGCCCGTTCTTCCGCCTGCATGCCGTTCCCCTCGAGGATGACCGTCTGTCTTCAGCTCGCCCGGTGCCACAAGGTCAACGCGTAGGGGTCATCAGCGGACGAACGCCGCGGTTATGGCGGACTCCATCGCCAACCGCATTCTACAGACCGGGAGGGCGGCTAGACTTCCCGTACGATGGCCGTCTCGCGAACGCGACGCTCTGCCAGGCCGCTTCAGCCCCCGGAGCGTTTCGACCTCGTTCTGCTCGCGCCGGAGAACTCGCTCTCCCGCGCGCAGCTCCTCGCCTCGTACGCGGGCGCGACCGTCGTCACGCCTTTCGAGACGAAAGGGGGCGCGGCGGGCGAACGGATGCGGCGGATCGTCGAGCTGAACGAGCGGATCCTCCGGTCGCTGGACGGGCGCGCGCCGCTCTCCTCCCTCCCCCGCGGGAAGGAGTTGATCCGTTACGGGACGGCGCTCTTCGAGGCTCTCTTCCCGGGCGACGTCCGGCGCCTCTGGGACGCGGCGGTGGCCCGCTCCCCGGAAGGGCCCGTCTCTCTCGTCTTCACATCCGCACTCGACTGGGTGGCCGGAAAGCCGTGGGAGCTGGCCTACGACCCGGCGAGGCGGACCTTTCTCTCGCACGGCCCGGCCACTATCGTCCGGAACGTCTTCTCCGCCGTCCCGGCCGAGCCGCCGCGCGTCCGCCGCGGTCCCCTCCGGATCCTCTTCGCCGCGGCGCGCCCGGACGGAACCCCGTCTCTCGCCGTACGCCGGGAGGAAGAGGCCCTCACCGCCGCCTTCGCGCCGCTCCTTTCGCGCGGAGCCGCCTCGCTCGAGGTCCTGCCGAAGGCAACGCCGGAGGCACTCCATGCGAAGCTCCGGAGCGGGTCGTTCGACGTCTTCCACTTCGTCGGGCACGGCGAGTACGACGAGGGAACGAGAAGTGGTGCCCTTCTTCTCGAGGACGGCCGCGGCCGGGCGCGAACGATGTCCGCCGAGGCGTTGGCCCGTCTCGCGACGGGGCGCGGTCTTCTCTTCGTCTTCCTGAACGCCTGCGAGACTGGACGAGGCGGCCGGCGCGACTTCCTCCGCGGCGTCGCTCCCGCGCTCGCCCACGCCGGGCTCGCCGCCGTCGCCGCAAACCAGTACCGGGTCTTCGACGATGCCGCTGCCCTCTTCGCGGCCGGGCTGTACGGCGCGCTGGCGGACGGAATCCCCGTCGCCGCGGCGCTTCGCGAGGCGCGCGCCGCCCTCGCGGGAGCGCTCGGAGAGGAGGGTCTCGACTGGGCCGTGCCCGTTCTCTACGCCCGAGAGCCCCTGGCGGTCCTTCGCCGCCCCTCCGCAAAGCGCTGAAAACGAAGGGGTTTTTCGAAATCGTAGTTCTCTCGGGACTCTTTCTCCTCCCGCCTCCGGAGTTTTTCCCAAAAGGATGGGAACTCAAACCTCGAAATTCCCGGTCTTCGCCGGATGGAAAGGTCGCCGCCCGGGGGCTACCTTAGGCACGTGATCGAAAGAAGGAGGCAGCACATGAGACAGCACGAAGGCGGAGAAAAGGTTCCCGGCGGGTTCTACTGGAAGCAGAAGAACTGGGAGATCGAGGTCGTCAAGGGAGACGAGGGGACGCTTCCGGGGAAGGCCGACACCACCTACGTGCGGATCCCGACCCTGGCGATGCTCCTCGGCGCGCCGGTGATGGGCGGGCTCTTCGTGGTCTTCCTCCCCTTCCTCGGATTCGCGATGCTCGCGAAACACTTCGGGAAGAAAGCCTACTCCGGAATGAAGGAAGCGGCAGACGAGATCGGCGCGGCGGTCGGCCCGTCGTGGCAGCCCGGTGAGGCCCGCTTCACGGGAAGGAAGAAGGCGAAGAAGGGAAAGAAGGGCGAGTCGAAGGCCGTCGAGAAGGGCGAAAGAGCCGTGAAAGCGGAAGACGCGCCCGAAGACGGGAAGTAAGCCTCCCCGCACCCGCCCCGGGTGCGGCGCCGCCCCGCCCGCGCGGGGCGGCTTCCCGTTTCAGGCGCTGATGACGCCGGCCTTGATCGCGAAGCGGATCAGGTCCGTCCGGTTGTGGAGGCGCAGCTTCTCCATGACGTGCTCGCGGTGGGACATCGCCGTCTTCACGGAGATGCCGAGCAACTCGGCGACCTCCTTGTTGCTCTTCCCCTCCGCGACGAGCTTCAGGACCTGCTTCTCCCGGTCCGTGAGCGACTCGTAGAGCCCGCCGCCCGCCTCGTCCGCGGGCTCGCTCTCCCGGAGCGCCTCGCGGGCCACCTGGGGATCGAGGACGAGGCCGCCGCGGTGGACGCTCCGGATCGCCGAAGCGAGCTCCGAGCCCGCCGTCCGCTTCAGGACGTACCCCGCAGCGCCGGCCTTGAGGAACCGGGCCACGTACTCGCGATCCTCGTACTGCGTCAGGACCAGGATGCGCGTCTCCGGGCACTCCTTCCGGATCTCGAGCGAGGCCTCGAGCCCGCCGAGGCCCGGCATCGCGATGTCCGTCAGGAAAACGTCCGGCTTCATCTCCCGGCAGCGGGAGATCGCCTCATGCCCGTCGGAGGCCTCGCCGACGACCTCGATGTCGCTCTCGCGGGAGAGAAGGGCGCGGATTCCTTCCCTGAGGAGGGCGTGGTCGTCGGCGATGACGACGCGGATCTTCGCCACCTCACGCTCCTTTGGGAATCGGGACGGAGACAGCCACGCGCGTCCCCTTTCCCGGCGCCGAGTCGATCGTCACCTTCCCTCCCAGAAGCTCGACTCTCTCACGGATCCCGAGGAGGCCCAAGCCGCGCCCGGACGAGTCCGGGGTCATGACGGAGCCGGTATCGAAGCCGCGGCCGTCGTCCTCCACCTCGATTTCGAGCCGCCCGTCCGCCCGCTCCATCTGGACGAGAACGGTCTCCGCGCCGGCGTGCCGGACGACGTTCATGAGCGCCTCCTGGACGACGCGGAAGACGGCCGTCTCCACCTCGACCGGGAGCCGCTCGTCGAGCCCCGCGATCTCGCACCTGAGAGCGATGCCGAGCGGCGCGAGATGCCGCTCCCCCAACCAGCGGACGGCCGAGACGAGGCCGAGGTCGTCGAGCACCGAGGGACGGAGGTCGTAGATGACGCGGTGAACCTCAGAGAGGGCCCGGTCCGCCAGCGTCTTCATCTCGAGGAGCCGGCCCCGATCGGGGACGGGAGGCCGCGCGAGCGCCGCATCCGCCGCCACGGAGAGCGTGGCGACCGTCTGGCAGGTCTCGTCGTGCAGCTCGCGGGCGATCCGCTTCCGCTCTTCCTCCTGCGCCCGGATGAACTTCGCGAGGAGCCGGGCGCGCCGTTCGTCCCGGTCCTTCAGCTCGCGGGTCAACGAGAGGAGGTCGTGCGTTCGCTCCGTCACCCGCTGCTCCAACTCCTCCTGAACGCGCCGGTCCTTCTCGAAGGCCTCGGCCAGCCTTCCGCGCATCGTCTCGAGCGAGCGGCCGAGGCGGCCGACCTCGTCCTCGCCGAGCGGCGGGATCGCCTCGGAGAGCGCGCCCCCGGCGATCCGCTCCGCGGCGGAGGTCAGGACGGCGATCGGCCGCGTGAGGCTGCGTGCGGCGCCCCACGCGAAAAGGACCACGATCGCGAGGCCGAACGGGGCAGCGAGGAGGATCCGCTGCTCCGCGGCGCGGAGCGGCGCGAGCAGCTCCGCCTCCTCCTGCCGGACGACGACCGCGAGCGGAAGGAGCGAGAGGGGGGCAGCGGCGACGATTTCGTTCTCCTCGACCGCCATGGCCGGCCGGCCCTCGGAGGACGCCGGCAGCATCACCGTCCTCCCGATCCGGTCGATGTGGGAGGACTCGAGGACGAGGCCCGCCATGTCGACGACGTCGACCGACGCCCGCTCGCCGGCCCTCCCCGGCCCGAGAACGGACGCGAGCGCCGGGCGCGACGGGTCGAGAACGGCGCCCGCGAAGACCGCCCCGTCCGGTTCCGACCCGTGCAGGGGGACGACGATCAGGAGGTGCGGGGAAGCGGGAACTTCCGGAAGCGTCCGGAAGGAGACGCGCGAGGTGCGCCTCGCCTCGGCGACGGCGCTCGCAAGGGTCTCGGCCGGAGGAAGCGGCACATGGGACGGCTCGTGCCATGTCACTCCCCCCGAGGCGTCCACGAGAAAGACCCTCTCGAGGAACGGAGAGCGGAGGAGCGATTCGTGGAGCCGCGCCTTCGCCGACTCCGGCGGGATCGCACCCGACTGGAGTGCCCAGAGGTCTCCGAGGGACCAGTGGAGCGTCGCATTCACGTGCCCGGCGATGGCCGTCGCCAGCCGTTCGCGCTCCGCGAGGAGCTCCTTCCGGTATTCCCGGAGCGTCTGCGCGCCCGACCAGCCGAAGAGAAGCGCCGGGATGACGAGCCCGATGACCATCAGGACGATCGCGCGCCACTCGAGGCGGCGCACGAGCGGCGGCTCGCGGCTGCTCATCGGGCTTCTCCCCGCGGCAGGCTCCTGGCCATCTTCAGAACCTCGGCGGGATCTCCCCGGAACCGGAAGACGACGCGCCGCCCCGCCGCAGAGAACGAGACGTCGTGAAACGTTCCGTCCGGGAGGAGAACGACCTCCGTCATGACCGCGGGCGTCCCGTCGAGGTCGAACGGCGTGCGATGGAACTCCTTCCCCGCCGGAAGGAGCGTCTCCGGAAGAGGGGCGTCACCGTCGATTGACTGGACGAAGAGGAGCGGGGACTCCCCGCGGCGGGCAGGCGCGAAGACGAGCGCCGCGGCCCGGGCCGGGTGCGCGACCGTCCGGATCGTCGTCGGCGGCCATTGGTACGCCTCCGGAATGCGGGCCGGGAGGAGCAGCTTCGCGCCGAGCGCCGTCTCGGCAGCTTCGACCGTCGGCTGCGCCGTGACGCCCCGGACGAGGCCGGAAAGGAGCCACGGCACGGCGTCGAGGACGAGAAGCGCGGCCACCACGGCTCCCGTGACGGCCACGAACTTCCCGACGAGGGCCGCGACCGGGCGAAACGGGGGGGCCGCCGCGTCGTCGCTCATGGCACGACGAAGAATACGAGAAGGGCGATGCCGACTCCCGCGAGAGAGAGACGGAGTGCGTCGAGGCCATCCGCCGCACCCCCCTCGTCCCGGTCCGCAAGCCGCAGAAGCCGCGCCTTGACGGCCGAGAACCGGAGGCCGCCGGGGAGGTCGAGCCCGTCGTCGCCGGCCATCACGCCCAGCTTCGCGAGCGCCGAGGCGACGGCCGACGGGCGTCCCGTCGCCGCCGCGGCTTCGTCGTCGGCCGCCCGCTCCATCTCGAGGACCGCCGTCCGGCCGACGATCTGGGTCAACGGGTTGAAGAAGAAGAGCGACCGCAGGGCGATTAGGCCCCAGCCGAGGACGAGATGTCCCGAGGCGACGTGCGCGACCTCGTGCGCGAGGGCCGCGTCCAGCTCCTCGGCCGAGAGCGCCGCGAGCGCGCCCGTCGAAACGGCCACGACCGGCCGGACGAGTCCGCGGCAGTAGAGATAGGCTGCCTCGTCGTCCGGAATGAGAGCCGCGGCCGGCGGCGCGACGGCGCGCCGCGCCGCGTGCGCGGCGATGCACTCGACAACCTCCCGTTCGCGCGGGTCGTTTCCCTCGCCGTGCCCGCGGACGCGGACGCCCTGCCGGAGCGCCGGGACGAGGTCGCGCAGGAAGAGGACGGCGCCGGCGGCCGCCACGGCCACGGTGACGACGCTCCCGAGGTGCCAGGCCCCGAGAGGCAGGGCCGCCCAGCGCGAAGCGACGAAGAGCGCCACGTTGCGGCGGAACGGCTCGCTGGCCCGGACGGGGGCGAGCAGCGCGAGGACCAGCGGAAGGAGAACCGGAATCGCGAGTGCGAGGAGCCAGAAGCGGAGGCGGGTCCCGGGCCGCCGGACGTTCCAGACCGAGAGGAGGCCGAAGGTCAGCCCCGCGGCCCCCGCGGATTGAACGACGAGGGCGAGAAGGGTTTCGGGCATTCCCGGCTTCAGGCCGGGGGCGCCTGCCCGCCGGAGGCCGGGTCGTGGCCGCCCGCCCCTCCCTCGGGAGCGCCGGTCAGCCGCGCGAGTTCGAGGGGATGCTCGTGGTGCATTCGCTCCTCGGAGATGCGGCCCGTGAAGATGCACGTGTCGAACGGGAAGACGTCCGGCGAGAGGTGGGCGTTGTAGATGTGCCACGTGATGACGACGAGGAACGCCATCAGCCCTTCGTTACTGTGCGCCACCTGCGCCACCGGGATGAGCTCGCCCGGAAAGAAGCGGGTGAAGAGGAGGGGGAGGTAGAGGACGAGGCCCGTCACGACCATGACGAGGCTTCCGATCAGCATCCCCCAGTACTCGAACTTCTGGCGGTAGTCGAACCGGCCGAACTTCGCGGGCTCCTTCGCGATCCCGAGGTACCAGCCGATCTGCTGGACCGCGTCTGAAAAGTCGCGGCGCGTCGGGACCATCGTCATCCCGGCCTTCCGGGCGAGCGCGAGAAAAGTGATCAGGACGATGTGGAAGATCGTCGCGACGCTGAAGAGGAGGCCGGCCATCCGGTGGAGGAAGCGGACCCGGTCGAGCCCGCCGATCGCGTTCACGATCGCCCCCGCCCAGCGCGTCTCGTGGAACTTCTGCGGAAATCCCGTCACGGCCAGGATCGTGAAGAGCGTCATCACGACGAAGTGCTCCAGACGCTGCTTCTTCGAGAAGCGGACGAAATACGATCTCATCGGTTCACCACTACGCGCCAGAGATGCAGGAGGACCTGGAGGGCGAGACCTCCGATCATGAGAGGGATGAGGATCTTGTAGAAGAGCGCCGTCGCCCAGACGAGCGGCGCCTTCTTCGGGCTCGGCTCGTAGTGGGAGAGCCAGGCCGCCGGGAAGTTCGGCGGCGCACCCGGATGGCACTTCCTGCAGGTCGTCTGCAGGTTCTTTTTCAGCACCATCGAGCCCGCGTCGTTCACCCGCGCAATGTCGTGGACGCCGTGGCAGTCGATACAGACCGCGACGATCCTCTGGGGCGCCTTCTTCTGCCCGGAATAGAGCGAGGCGCTCCGCCCGTGGAAGTCGTCGAGATACGAGCGGTAGACGTTCGTCGAGAGTCCGTACTTCTCCATCCGGGCCTTGTCGGTGTGGCAGCCGCCGCACGTCTCCGGCGACTTGAGGCGCCAGGCCTCGGTCCGCGCGTCGGCGATGGCGTGGGAGCGGTGGCAGTCCGTGCAGACCGGGACGTCCGGGTTGTTCGTCTCCGCGAGGGCCCTCCCATGGACGCTCTTCGCGTAGGCCTCGGCCTCGGTCGAATGGCAGCCCGCGCAGGTGTCGGAGATCCGCGTCCGCGGCTCGTTCGGCCGCACGATGTCGTGGGCGCCGTGGCAGTCGGCGCAGAACGGGGCGACGGTGTTTCCCTTCGCGAGGGCCGCGAAGTGGACGCTGTCGAGCGCTTTCGTGTAGTTCGCAAAGTGGCAGCTCTTGCACGTGTCGCGGAAGGAGGCCGTGAAGGAGGCGAGGTCCCTGGCGACGCGTTCCGGGTGGGGGATCTCCTGATATCCGGGATGGCAGCCCGTACAGCCGAGCTTGGCGCCGTGCACGGACTTCTCGAAAACGGCCTGGTCCACGTAGAGGGATTTCGTCTCGCCGCTCGGGAACCTCTTCTCGAGGGTCTTGTCGGCGTGGCAGGAAAGGCAGGTCTCCACCTCGTTCTTTGCGGTGTCGGCGCCACGGAGTGTTCCCACGGCTAGCAAGAGCGCCGCCGCGACGGGCGCCGAGAATCGGCGGATCATGTGCGCCTCACCCTCCCGCGCAAGGCTCTCCCGCCGCACGCCGGACCGTCCATGAGCCGTTTGCCTCACTCTCAGCGGGAGGAGCCCGGCTGCGGGGCCACCTCGAACGCCCGGCGCCGGAGGATCTCCAGCAGCTCCTCGACGTGGAGGCACTGGTCGCAGCTCCGGCTCGGCGTTTCGCACGGAACCCCGTCCGCCTGGACCTCCGGGCAGCGGGGCTCGCGCGCGAACTCGAGAACGGCGTTGAAGAGGGCGAGCGCCCGGTCGCGGAGGGGCGACGAGGGGAGCGCCCGAAGGTCCGACACGAATCGCCACTCCTCGGCGCTCAGCGCAACCGAGACCTTGGGCTCTCTCATGGCCGTCTCCTTCCTGTCGCCGGTCACATCGTGACGGGGGACAGGGCGTTCACGCCTGCCTGGAAGGCCGCCTCGTTCATCGGGATCAGCTTCGCCTTGTCCTTGAGCGCCATCCGCACGGCGGTCAGGAAAGTCTCCTTCGGGAAGATGTTCGTGGAGGCCTGCAGGGCGCCGAGCGCCACGATGTTCTTCACGACGGTTTTCCCGAGACCGACGGCGATCTCGGTGAACGGGACACCGAGGATCCGCACGCGCGGGTCGCACGCCGGCACGGTCGCGACGACCGAGCTGTCGTAGAGGATCGTCCCGCCCGGGGGAACGGAAGGGCCGAACTTGGCGAGGCTCGGCGCGTTGAACGCGATCAGGACGTCCGGATGCGGCGCGGCCGTGGAGAAGACCTCCTCGGCGGCGACGTGAACGTCCGCATAGGAGGTGCCGCCGCGCGACTCCGGGCCGTAGCTCGGGATGTGCGTCGCGTCGAACCCCTCCTGGATGGCCGCCGTCGCAATGAGCATGGCCGCCGTCTGGGCGCCGTCGCCGCCGGCTCCGGCGAGCTTCAGCGACACGTCGTGGCCGTGGAGATGCCGGGGGAACTCCGGCGCGAAGCGCGGCGCCGGCTCCACGGAGCCTTCCACGACCCCGAGGACCTTCGCGGAATCGAAGGTCGGCTTCTCGAGATGGAACCACGGCTCGGCGACGACGTCCTTCTTCACGCCGAGCGGGAAGACCGGGAGCATCTGCTCCTTCACCCACTTCTCGGATTCCTCCGGCGTCATCTTGAGGTGGGTCGGGCACTCGGCGAGGACCTCGATGAACGAGAGTCCGCGTCCTTCAACCTGGAGCTTCATCCCCTTGTAGATCGCCTTCTTCGCGCGCATCCGCTGCTTGGCGTCGAAGAGGGCGACGCGCTCGACATAGACGGGCGCCTCGAGGCCGGCGACCAGCTCGGCCATCTTCATCGGGGGCCCGGCGAGGCGGTCGCGCCCGTACGGGCTCGTGGAGGACTTCTGCCCCATGAGCGTCGTCGGAGCCATCTGGCCCCCCGTCATCCCGTAGATCGCGTTGTTGATGAAGACGAACGTCATGGGGATGCCGAGCTGGCAGGCCCAGACGATCTCCGCCAGACCGATCGAGGCGAGGTCCCCGTCTCCCTGGTAGGAGACGACGATCGCCTCCGGGTTCGCGAGCTTGTGACCGAGGCCGACGGCGGGGGCCCGGCCGTGCGCCGCCTGCGAGTTCCCGACGTCGAAGTAGTAGTAGAGGAAGACGGAGCAGCCGACCGGGGAGATCGCGATCGTCCGGTCCTGAATCCCGAGCTCCTCGATCGTCTCCGCGAGGAACTTGTGGGCGAGGCCGTGGCCGCACCCCGGGCAGTAGTGCGTCGCGCGCGCCTTCAGCCCTTCGCCGTGGGAATGCCGCTCGAAGCGGTCGTAGAAGACGCTCATGCCGTCACCTCCTTCCGGCCGATAACGAGGTCGACGATCTCGGTCTGCTGGGGGAGGACGCCTCCCATGTGCCGGAGGTGCTCGATCTCCGGGTGATGGAGCGCGCTGTGCGAGAGGGCGAGACGGAGCTCGTCCTCGAGTTGCCCGGCCGAGGCCTCGACGACGACGATCCGCTTGAGGCCCGGCAGGAGCGGCGCGAGCCGGTCGACCGGGAAGGGCCAGAGGGTGACGGGCCGGAAGAGCCCGGCAGCCACTCCCTCCTCGCGCAGCGCTCGCACGGCTCCCTTCGCCATCCGCGCGGGCGTCCCGAACGCGATGAGGAGAGTGTCGGCGTCTTCCGCCCGGAAGGTGTCGGCGCGCTGCTCGGTCTCGCCGATCCGCGCGTACTTCGCGTTGAGGTTTTCGTTGCGGACCTCGAGATCGCGCTCGTCCAGCTCGATCGAGTTGATCAGGTTCCCCCGGTGCATCGCGTCGCCCCAGACCGCCCACTCGGGGAGCGGCGGTTTCAGCATCGTCCGCGGGAGCGTCACGCGGCCCGTCATCTGCCCGAGGTAGCCGTCGGAGACGAGGATCACCGGGTTCCGGTAGCGGAACGCGAGCTCGAAGGCGAGCATCGTCAGGTCCAGCATCTCCTGCGGCGTGGACGGGGCGAGGACGATCCCGTGCGTGTTGCCATGCCCGAGGCCGCGGCAGCAGAGCTTCACGTCCGCCTGCTCGGGGGCGATGTTCCCGAGGCCCGGGCCGCCGCGCATCACGTTCACGAAGACGGCCGGCACCTCGGCACCAATCATGTAGCTGATCCCTTCGACCATCAACGAGAAACCGGGCGACGAGGTGAAGGTCATGCACGGCAGGCCCGCGCCCCCGCAGCCGTACATGATGTTCACCGTCGCCACCTCGCTGACGGCCTGCAGGAAGATGCCGTTCAGCTTAGGCAGGAGCTTCGACATCAGCTCGGCCCCTTCCGTGGACGGGGTGATCGGGTAGCCGAAGACGTGGCGGCACCCTGCGAGGATCGCGCCGATGGCCGAGGCGTAGGTTCCCTTGAGGACCATCGGCTCCGTCTTCGGGAGCGCGATCACCTCTCCCGGAATCCGGACCGGCACCGGTGCCGTAGACACCCTTCCCCCGAACAGCTTCGCGGGATCCTCGAGCTCGAAATCGACCCCTTCCGGAATCGGCCTCAGGCCGTACGGCTCCGGGCAGGCGTCGATACAAAGGCCGCAGGCGTTGCACTCCTCGAGGTGGATCCGGACGGGGACGAGCCCCGTCTGCGGATTGATTTCGTGCCCCTCCTCGATGCAGTGCTTGGCGCACGAGTCGATGCACCGTCCACACCCCTTGCAGAACTCGGGGAGGAGAAAAGGCTTCGTTTTCGAATGTGTCGGAAACGGCATGTCGGCAGGTCCCCCCTATGCCTTTCAAAGTCTACATTTCCGTCCATGGCGGGGAACGAGGCAGATGAATCATCCCGGGGCGAAATCCCGCTCGTACCGCAATCCCGTACCCGAATCACGGCCTCGATCCCTTCCTTCGAGGTGGCCCAAGAAGCGAGCGCTCCAAGGCCGAGGTCTGATCCGGAATCGGGGCTAGGTTAAGCGGAACGGGTGGCGAGTGACCTCAACCTTCTCGTCCACGATGCCTATGCGGACGACCCTGGTCGCCGGTTCGGGCCTTCTAGCTTACGTCTTCATCGTCTTCACGGACATCCGTTTCGGGCCGTTATAGGCCGACACTTCAAGGCGAGCCATGGTCCGTCCACGACGCTTCGTCCGCACGAATACACTCTCTCGGGATCACGGGTTTCTCCGCGCACTGGCTCTCAGTGGGCTTCGCGCTGCCGCCCGTCCGCTAGATGTCTCCGAGTCTACCCTCTATCGCCGGCTTCGTGAAGCGGGTACTGGGCCACGGGAGATCGTGCGGTCATATCGTCGGGTGCTACTCCAGGAGCTTCTCTTGGCCGGCCACTCCGCCAATAGGATCGCGGCCGAACTCGGCTTCGCGTCAATCCAGTCTCTCAATCGTTTCAGTCGGCGCGAGTTCGGTCATCCCATCGCCCGGCTGCGGTCCGTCCTACGCCTCCTCGCGCTTGAGGGGTCGCTCCCTGCCCCCCCGGATCAATCCAGTCCGCGGACGGCCTAACAGCCCGTGGCATAAGCTGGTCTGAGCGTTCGGAGAGATGGCCTGACTTGAAAACGCCCAATCGCGGCCGTCGCAGCTCCCCAGGCGGTGAAGTGGGTTTTCGGAGGACGGATCGACTGGAAAAGGGCCATCAGGGAGCGAATGAGAGAGAAAACAGCCGCTGTCGCCTTCCGGAGTCGCCCCTGAAGGCCCCGTGGCGTCCCGATTCCAATGAGTGCGAGGAGGATCACGCCGAGGTTTGCCGCGGCGACGTACGACTGGACCTTCTTCGTGACTTCTTTCTTTCCCCGGACGAAGACTCGGGCGAGGCCCCCAGTTCTCTTCAGGTGAGCGAAGCCCCTTTCCGGGTATTCCGCCCGCTTCTTCTGGAGTTGGCGCCCGGCCCGGCTCCGACTTCGCCGGCGGTTGGCG
>JBBIPB010000017.1:0-30783 GCA_037443065.1 Acidobacteriota bacterium
TCGTGAGCCACGGCTTCTGGCTGAAGGACGACCGGAAGATGTCGAAGACCGTCGGCAACGTCGTCCGTCCCGACGAGCTCGTCGCGGCGTTCGGGGTCGACGCGCTCCGCTGGCACCTCGTCTCGGAGATGACGTTCGGGCAGGACGCGAGCTTCTCCGACGAGGGCTTCCTGACGGCCTACAACGCCGACCTCGCGAACGGCCTCGGAAACACCCTCTCGCGCGCCGTCCGGATGGCGGCGGACGCCTTCGGCGGGAAGACGCCCTCCGGTCGCGGCGCGCCGAACGACGTCTTCCCCGGCGCGGCCGAGCGATGCGTGGCGCAGTGGAAGACCGCTTTCGAAGAGTACCGGCTGCAGGACGCCGCGGGGGCCGTCCGCGTCCTTCTCCAGAGCATCGACGGCTACATTTCGGCGAACGAGCCCTGGAAGATCGCCCGGACGCAGGGCGCGACGCCGCAGCTTCACCACATCCTCTTCGACTGCCTCGAAGGGCTGCGGATCGCGGCGGTGCTCCTCTCGCCGATCGCGCCGGCGACCGCCGAGGAGGTCTTTCGGCGCCTCGGCGCGCCGAAGCGGGCCGCAGACGTCACGGAGAAAGACTTCGCGTGGGGGCAGCTCCCGCCCGGCGCGCCCCTCGACCCGGCACCGCCGCTCTTCCCGCGGGCGGACCCGAAGACGTTCTTTCTTGCTTCCAGAGGTGAGGGTGGGCTCCGTGCACAGAAGGAGATGAAGGGGACAATGGATAACAGCACCGATTCTTCCAAAGGAAAGACACCACCGGCAGCGCAGGCGCCGACAGGCGCCGCTCCGGCGGCGGGCATGCCCGATTCACCTTCTCAGCAGACTCCCGCGGCGCCGCCGGAGGCGGCGCGGATTCTCATCGAGGAGTTCCTGAAGCTCGATCTGCGCGTCGGCGAGGTGATCGCGGCGGAGAAAGTCGAGAAGTCGAAGAAGCTGATCAAGATGACGGTGACGTTCGGCGACGAGGTCCGGACGATCGTGGGAGGCATCGCGACGGCCTACACGGCGGACCAGCTCGTCGGGAAGAAGTTCGCCTTCGTCTACAACCTCGCGCCGGCGAAGCTGATGGGGATCGAGTCGAACGGAATGATCCTCGCGGCGACCTTCCCCGGGACGGGCGAGCCGTCGCTTCTGATGGTCGACCCGGCGGTCCCCTCCGGCGCGAAAGTGAAGTGACCGGATGAAAGAGGACCCGGAGGACCGGAAGATCGGGAGCGAAGAGACCTCGAAGGAGAATCTTTCGCGGATCCTCTCCTCGTCGGCCTACCTCAAGGCGGAGCAGGACCCGGCCTTCCTCTCCCGCCCCGAGCTTCGGGGCGTCCGCCTGATGCTCGAGCTGGAGAAGGTCGAGATGGCGCTCCGCGAGGAGAACATCCGCTCCACGATCGTCGTCTTCGGCGGCTCGCGCATCGTCGAGAAGGAGGTGGCCGAGGCGCGCGTGACGGCAGCCGAGGCGGCCGCGGCCACGCGGCCCGGCGACCCGACGGCCGCGCGCGCGCTCGAGACGGCGCGCCGCCTCGCCGCGAGTGCCCGCTACTACGATGAGGCCCGGGAACTCTCCCGGATCATCTCTTCCACCTGCCAGAAGGGGGGCTTCTTCGACTTCGTCGTGACGACGGGCGGCGGACCCGGCGTCATGGAGGCCGCCAACCGGGGCGCCTGGGACGTCGGTGGCAAGAGTATCGGCCTCAACATCTTCCTGCCGCACGAGCAGGTCCCGAACCCCTACATCACACCCGGCCTCTGCTTCCTCTTCCAGTACTTCGGGATCCGGAAGATGCACTTCCTCGTCCGGGCCAAGGCGCTCGTGGCGTTTCCCGGCGGCTTCGGCACATTCGACGAGCTGTTCGAAGCCCTGACGCTCATCCAGACCGGGAAGATGGATCGGGTCCCGATCATTCTCGTCGGGCAGGAGTACTGGGAGAAGGTGGTCAACTGGGAATTTCTCCTGGAGGAGGGACTCGTCGGGGCGGAGGACCTCCGTCTCTTCAGCTGGGCCGAGACGGGAGCCGAGGCGTGGCAGAAGATCCTCGAGTTCTACAGCCGCGGCGGCACGCCGGTGGTCACGCCCCGCTGACCATGCACGAGCTGGCCGACTCCCACGGCCATCTGACGATGGTCTTCGACGGAGGGACGACGCGGGAACGTCCCCGGGCGTCGACCGCCGCGGAGGTGGCCGGGCTCGTCGGACGCGCACGCGACGCCGGCGTGACGCGCATCCTCGTCCCGGCCACGATGCGGAGCGACCAGCGCTTCGCCGTCGAGATCGCGGAGAAGCACGACGGAGTCTATGCGGCGGTCGGCATCCACCCGCACGAGGCGAAGGACTTCGACGATGACGAGGACCTCAGGCTGTTCGAGGAGCTCTGCGGCTCGAAGAAGGTCGTCGCGGTGGGGGAGATCGGCCTCGACTACTTCTACGACCACTCGCCGCGCGACGTCCAGAAACGCGTTCTCGCCGCCCAGCTCGGATTCGCGAGAAAAAAGGGGCTTCCGGTGCTCCTGCACAACCGGAACTCGGAACACGATCTCCTGCCGATTCTCGAGGCGGAAGATCCCGGCGCCCCTGGCGCCTTCCGGGGGGTCTTCCACTCCTTCTGCGCGGACCCGGAGGCCGGCCGGCGTGCGATCGCACTCGGCTATCTCGTCTCGTACTCCGGAATGGTGACCTTCCACGCGGCGGAGAACGTCCGCGCTTCGGCGGCCGCCCTGCCGCTCGATTCGATGCTCGTCGAGACGGACGCGCCCTTCCTCGCTCCCGCCCCCTTCCGGGGGAAGCCGAACGAGCCGTCGCTCCTCCCGCGGACGGCGGAGAAGCTCGCGGAGGTCAAAGGCGTCTCTCTCGGCGAAGTGGCCGCGGCGACGACCGCCAACTTCTGTCGGCTCTTCGGCACGCCATGAGGCGCCGCGGCGGGCGCCCGCCCCGCCTCTCGATGGCGGACTTCGAGAAGCTCGTCGCGGAGGCCCTCGACGAACTGCCGAAGGAGTTCCGCGAGAAGCTCGAGAACGTCGTGATCGCCGTCGAGGAGGAGCCGACGGAGGATGACTACGTCCTCACGGACACAGCGGACGATGAGGAGCTCTTCGGCATCTACCGCGGCCCGAAGCGGACGGAGATGACCTGGTCCGATATTCCCGGCCTCCCCCCCGAGATCGCCGTCTTCCGCGGCCCCATCCTCCGCTGCACCCGCTCCAGCCGCGAGGCCGTCGCCGAGATCAAGGACACGGTCGTCCACGAGCTGGGGCACTACTTCGGCCTCGACGACGACGAGCTGCCGTACTGACCGCGGGCCGCTACTCGACGACCACCATGGAGAGATAGCTGCCGTCGCTCGTCCCCAGGGATGAGTTCGCCCCGTCGTTGGCAACGCCGTAGACCAGGAAGCGCCCGTAGATGGAGCCGGACGTCCGCGCGACGCGGACGTAGCCGCGTGTGAGCCCGAACTGCGCGAGAACGCTGTCGTGCTGGTTCCAGGTTCGCTGTGGCAGTTGGTCGGGCAGCGTTCCGACGAGGTTTCCAGTTGTGGCGTCGAAGACGTCGGTCCGGAACGTGGCTGGCTCGGAATCCAGATTCACGATTGCAAGGTTTGACCGGCTCGCACCGTCCTGCAGAAGGCCATAGACCCAAGCCTCGGACACCGCCGTCTCGCCCGAGGTCAGGGCCGGGTAGAAGAGGCCGTACTGGCCGCCTCCCGACACCGGAGCTGCCGTCCGCGCCCCCACGAATCCGTTCGCGTCCATGTTGCTCAAGGGGCTGAACTGTGCTCCGATCATTCCGACGAGCGTCGGGCCGCGCGGACCGACCGCGACGCCGTTGGTCCTGAGGAAGTCGATCGCTCCCGGGATGATCCGCTGTTCGTGGCCGGCGAGGGTGACCGCTACCGTCCCGAATGCGTAGAAGGGGCTGGACTGAAAGTACGTGAGGTCGAAACGGGCGGGAGAGTCGCCCGGGTTCGCCAGGACGAGCTCGCTCTCGTAACGGCTGCTTTCGACGAGGACGGGGAGGAAATGCTGGTTTGCACGGCGAAAGGCGGAGGTCGCCGGCACGTACGAGCCGTCGTCCGTCTTCTTGTCGTTGAAGACGGCGTACGCGAGGAACGGCTCGACGCCCGACACGCGCTCGACCCGTGCCCAGGCGTTCGTGAGGCCGTACAGCGGGAGGAGTTTCGGCGAGTTGATCTGCTGCCATTGTCCCGGGCCGAGCGTCACGTCCGGAAGGACAGCCGGGAGAGCGGCCGTGTTGCCCGAGAAGAGCGTCACACGAAGGACGATCGTCCCGGCCATTCCCGCGTTCACGAGGGCGAGGTTCGTCCGGTCGTCCGTGGAATCCCGAAGGCCGAAGAGGTGGATCGGGTTTCCGGAGAGATCCTCGGACCGAGCGCCGGAATAGGAGAGGCCGGCCCGGCCGGGGCCGGAGGGAGCCGTGGTGCGCGCGCTCGCGAAGCCGGCGTCGGCGGACGAGAGACCGGAGAACTGGACGCGCAGGGTGCCGCCCTGGCCGGGCGTCGTGGGGATCGGGACCCCCTTGCCCCGGAGGTAGCCAAAGGCATCGTCGAAGGTCAGTTGCTGCCCGGGAGCAAGCGTCTCGGTCGCCGTGCCGCTTCCGGTCGACCCCAGGGCTGACGCGCCCGTGGCCGTCATCAGGAGGTTTGCGGTCGTCGTACCGCGGTTTGCCAGCGTCAGTTGCGAGGTGAATCCGGCCGAGCCGGTGCGGTCCACCAGGATCGGGATCGTGCGGGTCGCGGAGAACGAGGCGCCGGGCTGGATCTCCACGGCCCCGATGTCGCATCGGCCGCCCTGCGGCCGCGGGACGCCGCGCTGGTCGGTAGCGGGGCATCCGGAGGGGGCCCCGGCGTCGAGGACCGGGCTGCCGGGGAGCGGCGCGTGCGTCGCCGTCGGACCACCATTCAGAGTGAGCGGGCCGAGGCGCGGGTCGACGCCAGTCAGGTTTCCGGAGGCCGGAAGATGACACGACCCGTCGCTGTCGAGGTTGCCCCCTTGCGAGACGAGCGTCCCGGAACTGATGTTGCAGTTTCCCTCGTAAGTCGTTTTCGCGACGACGGTGTTTCGGAGCGTAAGCGTGTGGGTGCCGTTGTAGCTGCCGTGCACGAGGCCTGACCTTTCGAGGCTGTCGAGGATCGTGACGTTCGTGAGCGTCGTGACCGTGTTGTTTTCGCTGAGGCCGCCCTGTGCGTTCCCGCTCAGGGTCACGTTCGTCATATTCAGCGTCCCGCCCGAAATGGAAAGGCCGCCGCCCGAGATGGATGAGACGTTTCCGCTGATGGTCGAGTTCGTGATCGTGATCGCGGCGAGCTGCGCGTTCAGGCCGCCCCCCTGGGTGCTGTAGAGGCCGTAGTCCGAGGCCACGTTCTCGCTGATGGTCGAGCCGTCAATCACGAGCGTCCCGACGGCGTGATCGATCCCGCCGCCCATGTTCGCCCGGTTACCGGTCACGACGACATTCCGGAGCGTGAGGTTTGCCTCGACCCGGAGCCCGCCCCCCCAGGGCTTGACGGGGTTGAGGACGTTTCCACCCCGAATCGTCATCCCGTCGATCGTCACCGTGCCATAGATGATGTGAAAGACGCGGTCCAGTCCGTCGGCGTCGACGACCGTCGAAGCGGGACCGGCGCCGTGAATGGTCATTCCCGCCAGAATGTCGAGGTCTCCGGTGAGCCCGTCCTCCTCGTCCCGCCCCGGGATCGTCAGGATGTAGTGCCCTGCCGGGACGTTGATCGTGTGCGGGCCTCCGGCGAGGGCGTTGGCCTCGATAATTGCCGCGCGAAGCGTGCAGACGCCCCCGGCCGCGGCGCAGACCCCGTTACCGGGGTTCGTGTCGACGAGGTCGGCCGTGCTGTTCACGTTGAAGGTGGCGGCCTCTGCTCCGAGAGGGAAGGCGAGAAGGAAGAGAAAAGCGAAGAGCGTTCGGGAACGCATCGAATACTCCTTCCGACGAGACAGTCGAGTCTTACCGCGATTCTCTCACCAGGGCCCGAGGCGAGGTCACGGAACAGGAGGTGCTGGCCGGGCGGCCGGGCGGATCTCGATGCTCGTCGTCACTCGTAGCGGAGCGACTCGATCGGGTCGAGGCGCGAGGCCTTCACGGCCGGATAGGCGCCGAAGAAGATCCCGACGCCCATCGAGACCGCGAGGCCCAGCACCGGCGACCAGAGCGGGACGGAGGTGGGGAGCGACGGGACCAGCGCTTTCACGGTAACCGAGATCAGGATCCCCAGCGCGACGCCGATCGCGCCGCCGATGCTCGTGAGCGTCATCGCCTCCACCAGGAACTGGCTGACGATGTCGCGGCGCAGGGCTCCGACCGCCTTGCGGACGCCGATCTCCCGCGTCCGCTGCTTCACCGAGACGAGCATGATGTTCATGACGCCCACGCCGCCAATCACCAGCGAGATCAGCGCGATGAAGACCATCGCTCCCGTCACGCCGCCCGTGATGGCCCGGAACTGCGAGATCAGCTGGTCGGGCGTGATGATCGCGAAGTCGTTCGGCTTGTTGAAGGGCACTTTTCGCCGTATCCGCAGGACTGCCACCGACTTCTCGATGACCTTCTCGAGGTCCTCGTTCTGCTTCGGAACCACCCAGAGCCTCACGCCGTCGCGCCGGAGCCGGAAGCCGAACTGGCGCGCGAACGTCCCGTTGGGAAGGAGGATCTTGTTGTCGGGCGAGTAGCCGAACTGCGCCCCCTTCCTGGCCAGGATGCCCACGACGCGATACCGCATCCCGTTCACCGTGACGTCCTTGCCGATCGGGTCCTCGCTCGGAAAGATCGCCTCCTCCACGTCGGATCCCAGCACCGTCACGAGCGCGTTGTGCGCGACCTCGGTCGGGGTGAAGAAGCGGCCTTTCCCCACGTTGTACGCGGTGGCGATCGGGTAGAACTCGTCCGCGGCGAGGACGTAGGGGTTGTTCGCCGTGAGGTTGCCGTTCTTCACCTTGATCTCGGCGTCGTCGTAAGCGCAGAGCGTGGAGACCGCCGCGGCCTCGGGGACCTCGTTTCTGAGCGCCTCGGCGTCCTCCACGGTCAGGTTCCGGCGCCGCCGGTCCTCGTCGTTCAGGGGCCCGCCGGGGCCGAAGCGGTCGTCGTACTTCTGGAACTCGACCCGGTTTGCGCCGAACGCCTGCAGGTTCCCGATCACGTTGTTGTTGAAGCCGGTGACGATGGCCACCATGGCGATCACGGTGGTCACGCCCACGACGATCCCGAGGATCGTGAGCGAGGAGCGCAGCTTGTGCTCCCAGATCGCGTTCAGTGCGAAGCGGATGCTCGAGCCGAAGCCGCGCCCGAGGATGGCCATCGCGGCGGTCACGGCGGGCCCTCACTCATGCCGCAGCGCCTCGATCGGCGTCAGTCGGGCGGCCGCCGAGGCGGGGGCGAGCCCCGCGAGGACGCCGGTGAGCGTCGCGGTGACGAGCCCCAGGAGGACGAAACGGAGCTGGATCTCGGCCGGGAAGACCTGGTTCACCGCCACGGCGACGAGGGCGCCCCCGAGGACGCCCGCGGCTCCGCCGACCGTGGCGAGGACCGCCGACTCGAGCAGGAACTGGCGCTTGATGTCGCGCCGCCGCGCCCCGAGCGCCATTCGGAGGCCGATCTCCTGGGTCCGCTCGACGACCGACACGAACATGATGTTCGCGATCACGATAGCGCCCACGACGAGGGAGATGCCGGAGATGAGCACCATCAGCGCGAACGCCCCCGCCGAGATCGAGCGCCAGAGCGACTGGATCGCTTCGGCGCCGACCACACCGAACGGGTCCTCGTTCCGGAACGGGGTCCTCCGGAGCGAGCGGAGGATGGTCCGCACCTCGCTCTCGGTCTCGTCCAGGCCCTTCATCCCGGTGGCCGGGCGGACGAGGATTGCGATCCCCTCGTCCGACGTCATGATCTTCTGAATGAACGAAAGGGGGACGAAGACGACCTTGTCTTTGTTCTGGCCCAGCACGTTGCCGAGCTTGCTCTGGAGTCCGATGACCCGCAGCGGGTAGCTGTTCACGTAGATCGTCCGGCCGAGCGGGTCGAGCGTCGGGAAGAGCTGGTCCTTCACGTCGTACCCGATGACGGCGACCGGCGCCGAGTGATCCTCCTCGGCCGGGGTGAAGAAGCGGCCGGCCTCCAGGTCGATGTTCAGGAGCGTGACGGTGTTGGCGGTGTAGCCAGTGATCGGGACGCCGGAGAGTTTCCGGCCGCCCGCCTTCACGTTTGCGATCTGGTCTCCCTGGGCTCCGACGGCGCCGCAGGAAAGGCACTCGGACCTCACGAGCTTCAGGTCGCGCATCGTGATCGGCTTGCGCTTGCGCGCCAGGATGAGCTCGGAGCGGCTGCGGATGATCCCGTACTTCGTGAAGACGATGACGTCCGGGTTCAGGTTGATCACCTTGCTCATCACGTAGTCGTTGAGGCCGGTGATGATCGACAGCACCGAGACGACCGTCGTGACGCCGATGATCACGCCCAGGAGCGTGAGTCCGGACCGCAGCTTGTTGAGGTGGAGCGCGCCCCAGACGACGGACAACAGCTCGGAGAACGCCATCGCCGACCCCGCTACCCGGGTCCCGGTCCCTGCGCCTCGGCGGCCTTCTTCTCCTTCTCGGACATCACCTTCACCCGGTCTCCGTCCTTGACCTTGCGGAGGGCCTGAAACGGCCCTGTGACGATCTCCCGGCCGGCCACAATCCCCTCCACCTCGACCATCAGCTCGCCGGTGAGACCGGTCTTGATCGGGACGAACGACACCTTCCCGTCCGTGATCGCGTAGACGCCCTCTTCGGTCTTCAGCTTCCCCGCCTCGGTCCTCTCCCCTTTGGGAGAGTCGCGTACGACGACGGCGGCGAGCGGGACCGCGGCCACCTTCGATTTCGAGCCGGTGACGATGTCGGCGGTGACCGAGAAGCCGGGCCGGATGCCGGGCGGCGGCTTGACCAGATTGGCCTTCACCTTGAAGTTGATGGCGTCGGAGGTCGTCGTGAGCCCCGCCAGGTCCGCGTCGTCCTTCAGGATCGGAGAGTTCCCGACCTCCGTGACGATCGCGTCGAACGTCTTGCCGGGGTAGGCGTCGATCGTCAGGAGTGCCTTCTGGCCCAGCTGGACGTTCGGCGTGTCGGTCTCGTCCACCATCAGGACCGCCTGGACGATCGACATGTCGGAGATCGTCATGAGCTGGGTGCCGGCGTTGTTCATCGTCCCGATCACCGTCACCTCGCCGGCCTTCACCCTGAGGGTGGTCACGATCCCGTCGATCGGGGAAAGGACCGTCGTCTTCGAGAGCGTGTCGCGGTTGGCGGTCAGGCCGGCGCGGGTCTGCTCGACCCGGTGCTGCGCCGCCGAGTAAGCCGACCGGGCGGCTTCGAGCGTGGACTGGGCCTTCTGAAATTCGGCCTCGGAGGCGATCCGGGCCTGATAGTTGCTGCGGGCCCGGTCGAAGTCGAGCTGGGCCTGGTCCATGGCGGTCTTGGCGGAATCCTTGTCCTTCTCGCTCGCCTGAAGGGCCGCGGCGGAGCCGGCCTCGTCAGCCGCGGCGCGGTTCCGGTCGATCTGAAGGAGGAAGTCCCCTTTCTTGACGTGATCCCCTTCCTTGGCGCGGAGGTTGACGATCTGGCCCATGACGAGGGCCGACAGCTCGACCCGGTTCTCCGCCTGGATCTTCCCGGTGGCGGTGACCCTGGCGACGACGTCCTGCTCCTTGACCGGGGCGGCGACGACGCGGGTGATCCCCTTGTCCCTGGAGGAGATGGCCCACCCGGCCGCAAGGGCGACCACGACCCCTCCACCGATGATCAGCGTCAGCTTCAGTTTCTTCGACATGGCCATCTCTGAGTGGACATTACGTTGAAACGGGGCGTCGGGTTCTGGCCGCAAAGAAGGTGACTTGAAGCCGCTAACTCATTGACGGGTTTACGCGCAGCATGTAAGGCAGCCAGTGTAGTGACGGTCTCGGTAGCGAGTGAGCCTCTCCGCCGGCGCGCGCTTCTCTCCGTGATCGGGTTGATTCTCCTGGTAACCGCCGCGGTGATTCTCTTCGTCATCGGGCCGCAGAGAAGGCGTGCCGCAGTCGAGATGTGGCGTGGGCGGCTCAGCGCCATGGCCGACGACCGGAAGGCGGCGATCGAGCGCTGGATCGACGACGCCAAGGACGATGCGACACTCGCTGCCAGCTTTCCGGCGATCAGAGAGATCCTTCTTGCAGGTGCGGGAATGGGTCAGACAGGATCGAAAGAGGTAGCGAAGCGTCACCTCGAGAGCATCCTGACGAGCGTCGCCGGCTCGCACCATTGCCGAAGCGTCTGGGTGCTCGACGGGGAGGGTCACCTCGTCGCGTGTGCCCCGGGAAGCGATCCGATCGCGCCGGACGAGGCTGAAATCGGGCGGCGGGCTGCGGCGGGTAACGTGCGGGCGCTCGACATGGTCAATTACGACGGATCGGCAGACATCATCGTTGCAGCGCCGGTGCCGGGGGACGCGGGCGGGAGAGCGGCGGGATCGGTCGTCCTCGAGATCGACCCGGAGGGGTTTGTCTTCCCGCTTCTTCGCACCGAGGCGGCGCCGACCCGGACGGCGGAAACGCTCGTCGTCCGGGGCGAAGGCGAGGAGGTGTTGTACCTCTCGCCTCTTCGTTTCCGGTCTGACCAGCCAGGCTCGTATCGACTTCCCGCCTCGACGACGGGACTGGCCGCCCGGGCGGCGGTCGCGGAGCGCGAGACCTTCGGAAATTTCGTCGACTACCGCGGCGTCCCGGTCCTTGCGGCGATCCGCTCCTTCCGGAATGCGCCCTGGGGCCTCGTCGCCAAAGTGGACGTCGACGAGGCGCTCTCCCGGTACCGGGAGGAGGTCATCGGGATCGCCGTCATCTTCGGGCTGATGGTCGTGAGCCTGTCGGGCGTCGGGTTTGCTTTCTGGCGGCGGGAGTCCGTCGCCTTCGAGTCGTCCCTGGCGGAAAGCCGGGCGCGGTACGCCTCGCTGCTCGAGAACGCCGCCGACCCGATCTGCTTTTTCGGCCCGGACGGGACGATCCGCGAGGTGAACAGCCGGGCCGAGGAGTTCTACGGCTGGAACCGGGAGGAGCTGATCGGGCGGAATGTGAACGAGGTCCTTCGGCCCCCCGGGGACCCAGGGGACTCCTCCGATATCCCGGCAAGAGTCTTGCGCGACGGCACGTATGTCTTCGAGGCCGTGCACGCCCATCGCCATGGGACGCCCCTGCCGGTCGAGGTGAGCGCCACGCGTGTCGAATTCGACGGTCAGCCGCTCGTGATGAGCATCGTCCGCGACATTCGCGACCGGAAAGAGGCCGAGGAGCGGATCCGCCAGCTCAACCGCCTGCTCCGGACGATCAGCGAGATCAACCAGCTCATCGTCCGCACGGACGACCGGGAAACGCTTCTTTCGGAGACCTGCCGAGTCCTCGTCGAGCACGGAGGCTTCCGGATGGCGTGGGTGGGCGTGGCCGACCACGAGAAGGGGCTTGTCGTGCCGGCGGCGCGGGCCGGCGAGGACTCCTATTACCTCGACCGGATCACGATTCGTTTCGACGAGACGCCCGAAGGGCGGGGGCCGGTGGGAACGGCCGTCCGGACGGGGCGGCACGTCGTCGTCGCCGACCTCGCCACCGAACCCGCCGTCGCCCCATGGCGCGAGCGGATGCTGGCGCACGGATTCCGCACGACGTGCGCGTTTCCATTCCGCGTCCGCGGCGAGGTGGCCGGGACGCTGACGGTCTACTCGGCCGAGCCCGGGGCGATCGGCGAAGAGGAGACGGCGCTTCTCGACGAGCTGGTGAACGATTTGGGGCACGCCCTCTCTGTCCTCGATGACCGCGAGCGCCTCCGTCAGAGCGAGGCGCGGCAGCAGTCGACGGCTAACGCACTTCAGGCCGTCGTGGCGGCGTCACCTCTGGCCATCTTTACCGTGGACTACGACGCCCGAGTCGGGATGTGGAACCCCGCGGCGGAGCGGATTTTCGGATGGAGCGAGGACGAAGTGCGCGGCCGGACCGTTCCGTTCGTACCGGAAGGCCTGGAGAGGGTATTCGAAAGCCTGCGGGAGCGCGTCCGGCGTGGAGAGTCGCTTTCCGGACTGGACGTCTGGCTGCGCCGGAAAGACGGGTCGCCGGTCGACGTGAGCCTCTGGACGGCTCCCCTCCGCGACGCGGACGGGCAGGTCTTGGGCGCCATGGTCGAGATCGCGGACATCGCGGAACGCAAGCGCGCCGAGGAGACCCTCCGCGCGGCGGAAGAACGGTACCGCACCATCTTCGAAACCGCAGGGATTGGCATTGCCCATGCCGATGCGGAGGGCCGGTTCGTCGACGTCAACCCGGCCTTCTGCCGGATCGTCGGCCGGGGGAAAACTGAAATTGTCGGGAAGTCGTGGGCCGACATCACGTACCCGGACGACCTGGCCCGTAATCAGGCGCTCTATGACGCGACGAAGCGGGGCGAAACGGACCGGTATCAGCTCACCAAGCGTTTCCTTCGCGGCGACGGTTCCCCCGTTCTCACGAACGTGCTCGTGAATGCCGTGGCCGACAAGGAGGGCATCCGCTCCTTCATCGGCCTGGTCGAGGACGTGACCGAGAAAACGAAGCTCGAGGAGCGGTTCCGCCAGGCCCAGAAGATGGAGGCCGTCGGGCGCCTCGCGGGAGGCGTCGCCCACGACTTCAACAATCTTCTCACGGTGATCACGGGCTACTCCGAGCTTCTTTCGTCGCAGCTCGCGCCAAAGAGCCAGGAGAAGGAGAACCTCACCGAGATCGAGAAGGCGGCCGAGCGCGCCACCGGTCTCACGCGCCAGCTCCTCGCCTTCAGCCGCCAGCAGGTCCTTCAGCCCAAGGCCGTCGACCTGAACGAGGTGGTGAGTGGGACGGAGAAGATGCTCCGCCGCCTGATCGGCGAGGACGTCGAGATCGTCACGCGGCTGGCGTCCGGGCCGGCTGTCGTGATTGCGGATCGGGGACAGATCGAGCAGGTCTTGATGAACCTCGCCGTGAACGCGCGTGACGCCATGCCGAAAGGGGGACGCCTGACGATCGAAGTCTCCCGCGTCGAGTCGGGCAGAGACCGCGGGACCGCGGCGGGGGACCTGCCGCTTGGCCGGTGGGTAGCCGTCACCGTCACCGACACCGGGCACGGGATTCCGCCGGAGGTGAAGGAGCACCTCTTCGAGCCGTTCTTCACGACGAAGGAGACGGGGAAGGGGACCGGCCTCGGGCTCGCGACCGTTTATGGCATCGTGAAGCAGAGCGGCGGCCGCATCTGGGTCGAGAACGCGCCGGGAGGGGGCGCGACGTTCCGCGCGATCTTCCCCCGATCGGACGCCCGCTTGAAGGTGAGCGACGCATCCATCCCGGTCCTGGGGGGACCCAGAGGGACCGAGACGATCCTCCTGGTGGAAGACGAGCCGTCCGTGCGCGGCGTGGCGCGGTCGATCCTCGCGGGGCGCGGCTATCGATTGATCGAGGCGGAAAACGGCGCGGCGGCTCTGGATCTCGCCACGCGGCATTCCGGCCCGATCCATCTGGTGCTTACGGACGTCGTCATGCCTGGAATGGGAGGACGCGAGGTGGTCGAGAAGCTGCTCGACGTCCGTCCCGACATCCGGGTTCTTTTCGTCTCGGGTTATGCAGCGGATAAAGCGCTCGCAGACGATCTGGCGACGAACGGCCATGCGTACCTCTCGAAGCCGTTCTCACCGGTCAAGCTGGCCGAGAAGGTGCGCGAGGTCCTCGACGCGCCGGCGCGTCCCGACGATCGCGGCCCTACAGTTTCTTCTCCATGAACCGCGTCCCCTCGATCGGATGCTCGTTGTACGCCGGGATGTCGACGAAGCCCATCGAGACGTAGAGGGCCTGGGCTTCCTTCATCGTCGCGAGCGTGTCGAGGCGGAGGAGCCGATAGCCGATCGACCGGGCTTCTTCGATCAGGGCATCGGTGAGCCGTCTTCCGAGACCGGCTCCGCGATACCCGGGCCTCACGTAGAGCCGCTTCATCTCGGCGACGCCCTCGCCGATCTTCCGGAGTGCTACACAGCCCGCCAGCTTCCCGCTTTCGGCCGCCACGAGGAGGCGGCCTTCCGGCGGTGCGCAGGAGCCCGGGAGACAGGCGACCTCGGCGTCGAAACTCTGGAAGCAGAGGCTGACGCCGATCGCCTTCTCGTACTCGCGGAAGAGGTCGCGGAGCGCGTCCATCTCTCCCGGGGCGACCGCGCGAATCTCGACGCTCATCCCGCCTCGTGGAGTCCCCGGTCGAGGTGCTCGATGAGGATGTCGGGCCCTTCGAGGCCGACGGACAGCCTCATGAGGCCCGGGGTGATTCCGCGCGCGAGGCGGTCCGCCTCGGGGACGACGGCGTGGGTCATCGAGGCGGGGTGCTCGATGTAGCTGATCGCCGAGCCGAGGCTCACCGCCAGCTCCATCGGCGTGTCCTTTCGCGCGAAATAGTTCATGAGCCGCTCGCCGGCCGGCGCGCCCCCCTTCACCTCGAAGCTGACGAGGGAGCCGCCACTGCGCATCTGCTTCAGGACGATCTCCCGCTGCGGGAAGTCGGAGAAGCCGGGGTAGGCGACGCTGGCCACCTTCGGGTGGCGGCGAAGGAAGGCCGCGATCGATGCCGCCGAGCTGCACTCGGCCTCCTGCCGGGTCGCGAGGGTCTGGACGGACATGGAGTTCAGCCACGAGTCGATGGGGGAGGGGGTGGAGCCGAGATCCTTGTACCAGGGGAAGAGTTCTTCTCTCATGAAGCGGAACGGACCGAGGACGGCGCCGCCGACCGACGTGGAGTGTCCGTTGATGAACTTCGTCAGCGAGTGGACGACGAAGTCCGCGCCGAGGCGGAAGGGCTGCTGGAGATAGGGGGAGCAGAAGGTGTTGTCGACGACGAGGGCGACGCCGCGCGGCTCGGTGAGGTGCGAGATTGCCTCGATGTCGGCGAGCCGGAGCGTCGGGTTCTCGGGCGACTCGAGGAGGACGGCCGTCACGTTAGGGTGCTCCTCGAGGGTCCTCTCGACGGCGGCGAGGTTCCCCATGTCGACGAAGAGCGCGTCGACGCCGAACTTCGACATGTTCCGGAGGAGGCTGTCCGTGCAGCCGTAGACGTTTCCCGCGAGGACCGCGTCCCCGGCCCGGGTGAGCGCGAAGATGAGCGCGGAGATCGACCCCATCCCCGAGGCCGTGATGAGACAGCCGATGGTCGGCTCGCGCTCGTCCTCGGCGAGAGCCTTGTCGATGACGTGCTGCGCCTCGAGGCGGAAGAGGACCCGCTCGAGGTACTCCGTCGTCGGATTTCCGAGGCGCGTGTAGATCCGCGCGTACGGCCGTTCGCCCCCCTTCGACATCCCGAGGAAGCGGTCGGCACCGTCGCGGACGCTGTGGAAGGGGAAGGTCGAGCGCTGGTGGATCGGGGGGAGGCCGGTCCCGACGGCGATCGTCCGGAACCGCTCGGCGTCGAGCTGGCGGACCTCGTCGCGGACCCAGCGCGTCTTCCGGTCGACCCACCAGTCCCAGAAGGCCCAGCGGGCGGCGCCGCGGAGGACGGGAGACGAGGCGACTCTGCTCATGCACCCAATCTAGTCCCGAAGAGACCTCTCGTCACCCCGGCGTATGCCTCATCCGGCGGGTGCTAGAGTCGCTACGGTTTCCGGAAATCGGTCGGGCGGCGCCGGGGCCGTCGGGGAGAGTTGGTGCAGGGAGGTCTCGGAAGGACGAAGCAGTATCTCCTCTCGGGAGTCTCGTACGCGATCCCCTTCGTGGCGTGCGGCGGAATCCTGATCGCCCTGGCGATCGCGTTCGTCCCGATGACGCCCGCCGGCCCCGACTTCTCGAACGCCCCCTTCCTGAAGCTGGTACTCGACATCGGAACGGCAGCCTTCTCGCTGCTCGTCCCGGTTCTCGGCGGCTACATCGCCTTCGGCATCGCGGACCGGCCGGGCCTCGTGGCGGGGTTCGTGGGGGGAGTGATCGCGAACCAGGTGGGGGCCGGCTTTCTCGGCGGGCTCGTCGCGGGCTTCCTCGCGGGGTTCGTCGTCCGGGGACTCAAGACGCTGAAGGTGCCGGCGGTCCTCCGTCCCGTCATGCCGATCCTCGTCATCCCCGTCGTCTCGTCGCTCGCCGTCGGGCTCCTCATGCTCACGGTCCTCGGCAGGCCGATCACGTCGGCGATGAGGTTTCTCTCCGCCTGGCTCAAGGTGATGAGCACGGGCTCGAGCGTCGTTCTCGCGCTCATCCTCGGGGCCATGATCGCCTTCGACATGGGGGGCCCGGTGAACAAGGTCGCCTTTTTTTTCGGCGCCGCGATGATCCAGCAGGGAAACTACGGGGTGATGGGGGCGTGCGCCGCGGCCATCTGCGTGCCACCCATCGGCCTCGGTCTCGCGACGCTCCTCTCGCGAAGGCTCTGGAGCACGGAGGAGCGCGAGGCGGGATGGGCCGGGCTGGCGATGGGGATGGTCGGGATCACCGAAGGGGCCATTCCTTTCGCGGCCGCGGACCCCGTCCGCGTCATCCCGACGATCATGCTCGGCTCGGCGGTCGGCGCCGTCGTCGCCATGCTCGGAGGGGTCGGCGACCACGCCCCCCACGGCGGGCCGATCGTCCTCCCCGTGGTCGACAACCGGTGGGCCTACGTCGCGGCGATCGCGGCGGGCTCGATGACGGTGGCGCTCGTGATGAACGGCCTCCGGGTGCTGGGCGCGCGCTGCAAGGAAGGAGCGGCGCCGTGAAGATCGTCGCCGTCACGGCCTGCCCGACGGGGATCGCCCATACCTACATGGCGGCCGAGCGGCTCGAGAAGGCCGCGAAGAAGCTGGGGCACGCGATTCGCGTCGAGACTCAGGGGGCGATGGGGATCGAGAACGCCCTCTCGGACGAGGACGTGAAGAACGCCGACGTCGTCCTCTTCGCGGCCGGAATCCCGGTCCGGAGCCGGGAGCGATTCGACGGCAAACGCGTCGTCGAGGTCTCCGTCCAGGAGGCGATCAGGAACCCCGAGGCGATTCTCACGGGGCTCGAAGGCTGACGGCGGGGCGCTCTTGGCACAAGAGATCGAATTCGCCTTTTCCGTTCCGGGCGGCCTTCACGCCCGGCCCGCCAGCCTCCTCCGCTCCGCCGTCTCCCGCTTCGGCTCCGCAGCGATGTTCGTGAACCGGCGGAGCGGCCGGACGGCCAACGCGAGGAGCACGCTGGCGCTCGTCTCGACCCTGACCCGGCACGGCGATCCCTGTGCCCTCCTTCTCGACGGAGCGGACGAGGTGGCCGCGGCCGAGGCGATGCGCGGCTTCCTGCGCGACGACCTGCCTCTCTCGGGCGAGTCTCTTCCCGCGGCGCCCCGCCCGCTCCAGACATCGACGGCGCTTCCGCGAGCGCTTTCGGCCGCGGCGGTCCCCGTTCTTCGGGGAACGAGAGCCAGCGGCGGCATCGCACGGGGACGCGTCGTCATCGGGGAAGGCCTCGCGCCGCTCGCGGACGGGCATGTCGAAAGGGCCGGGGACGCCGCCGAAGAGATCGCGAGACTCGATCGCGCGTTCGCGACGACGATCGCGGCTCTCCAGGTGCGGTCGGCAGGCGCCGCGAACGAGACGGAGCGGGCCATCCTCGGCGCGCACCTCTCCATTCTCGAGGACCCGGAGCTTCGCTCGCGGATCGAGGACGAGGTCCGGTCGAACGGCGTCTCGGCCCCCCAGGCCGTCCGGGCGACCATCGGGCACTTCGTCGGCATTCTCCGGGCCTCGGGGAGCGACTCCCTCGAGGAGCGGGCGCTCGACCTTCGCGACCTCGCGGGGCAGCTCGTTCGGGCGGTTTCGGGCGACTCTTCGGAGGCGTCGACGGACCTCACCGGAGCCGCGGTCCTCGTCGCCGAGGATCTGGCGCCGTCCGGCTTCCTTTCTCTCGACCGGCAGCACCTCCGGGGGATCGCCCTCGGCGGCGGCGGGCGCACCTCGCACACGGTGATCCTGTCCCGTGCCGCGGGGATTCCCTGCGTGACCGGCCTCGGCGAGGCGGCCGCGGCGATCCCCTCCGAGAGCGAGACGATCGTGGACGGCGAACGCGGGCTCGTCGTCGTGAATCCGCCTCCTGCCGTTCTCCGCTTCTACGAGGCCGAGATGGAGAAGCTCGCTACGATCCGGAGCCGGCTCGAGACGTTTCGTACGGCGCCGGGACGGACCGCCGACGGCCGGCCGGTCGAGGTGGGCGCCAACGTCGCGTCGCTCGAGGACGTCCGTCTCGCATTCGCGAGCGGCGCCGAGGGGATCGGCCTCTTCCGGACCGAGTTCCTCTTCATGAGCCGGCAGGAGCCCCCGTCCGAGGACGAGCAGCTTCACGTCTATTCCGAGGCGGCGCGGATGGCGGGGGGGAGGCCGGTGATCGTCCGGACGCTCGACGCCGGCGGCGACAAGCCGATCCCGTACCTCGGCATCCCGAGGGAGAAGAACCCGTTTCTCGGTTACCGCGCCGTCCGGATGTACGGCGAGCACCGGGAGATCGTCGCCACCCAGCTCCGGGCCATCCTCCGCGCGTCGGCCTTCGGGAAGCTGAAGGTCATGGTGCCGATGGTGGCGACGGTCGAAGAGATGCGCGGGGTGCGCGCGCTCGTCCGGCAGCTGTCGGAGGAGCTTGCGGCGGAGGGCGTGCTCTTCGATCCCGGGCTCGAGATCGGGATGATGGTCGAGATTCCGTCGGCGGCGTTTCTCCTCGGAGCGCTCTCGAAGGAGGCCGACTTCTTCTCCATCGGCTCGAACGACCTCGCCCAGTACTTCTTCGCCGCCGACCGGGACAACGAGAGGGTGTCGCGCCTCTACAGCCCCCTCCACCCCGCGTTTCTCCGGCTGCTGAAGCAGATCGTCGACGAGGCGCATCTTGCCGGAGGCTGGATCGGCCTCTGCGGCGAGATGGGACGGGACCCGCTCCGGGCGCCGCTCCTCGCCGGTCTCGGCCTCGACGAGATCAGTCTCGCCGCGCCGCGGATCCCGGCCGTGAAGTCGGCCCTGGCCCGAGCCGGCTCCGGAGAGTGCCGTGCCCTCCTCGACGAGGCGCTCGCGAAGAAGAGCGCCCCCGAGGTCGAGGCTCTCGTCCGGGCCTTCTCGGAGTCGAAGAGGGACCGGGCGATAGTCGCCGACGGGACGGTCCGGCTCCGGGCAACGAGCCGAAGCCGCGAGGAGGCGATCCGGGAGCTGGTGAATCTGCTCCACGCGAGCGGCCGGATCACGGATGCGGACCGCTTCGAGGAGGCCGTCTGGCGGCGCGAGGAAGCGGCCTCGACGGCCATCGGCCTCGGCGTCGCCATTCCGCACGCGAAGTCGGCGGAGGTTCGCGTCACGTCGATCGCGCTCCTCAGGTTCGAGCCGCCCTTTCCGTGGGTCCCCGGAGACGAGGAGACCGTCCGGATGGCGATCCTGATCGCCGTGGCGGAGGACGCGCCCGAGGACGCGCATCTCCGCCTGATCGCTTCCCTCTCCCGCCGTCTCATGGACGACGGATACCGGGAGACGCTTCTCTCGGCGGCAGACGAGGAGGGCGTCGTCCGCCTGATCCGCGATGCGGCATCGTGACCGATCGAAGGAACACCCGAAGGGAGTCCCGCATGAGATCTCTCCTTGCTCTTTCCGGGCTTCTTCTCTTCGCGACTTCTCCTCTGACGGCTGCGGAAGGGCCGCCGGCCCCGGTTCCCGGGCGGACCCTCTACGTCGTGGGGACGGCGCACCTCGACACGCAGTGGCGCTGGACGGTGCAGGACACGATCGAGGACTTCCTTCCCGCGACGCTCGAAGGCAACTTCGCCCTGTTCGAGAGGTACCCCGGCTACGTCTTCAGCTTCGAAGGGGCGTTCCGGTACGCCCTCATGAAGGAGTACTACCCGGCCGCGTACGAGCGGCTCAAGGCGTACGTCCGCGCGGGGCGGTGGAAGGTGGCCGGAAGCTGGGTCGACGCGGTCGATCCGAACGTCCCGTCGCCTGAGTCGCTGTTCCGCCAGGCGCTCTACGGGAACGGCTTCTTCCGCCGCGAGCTGGGCGTGACCTCGCGCGACGTCTACCTCCCGGACTGCTTCGGCTTCGGCTTCGCCCTTCCTTCGATCGCCGCTCACAGCGGCCTCGTCTCCTTCTCCACGCAGAAGCTGACGTGGGGCTCGTCGATCCGGATCCCGTTCGACGTCGGCCTCTGGGAGGGGGTCGACGGCTCGACCCTGATCGCGGAGATCAATCCGGGCGACTACGCCTCGCAGATCAAGGGAAACCTGACGCTCGATCCCGACGTCTACGCGACGATCGACCGCCAGGCCGCGATGTCCTCACTCCCCTGGGCCTGCCGCTATTTCGGAACGGGCGACGTCGGGATGGCGCCGGACGAGGCGTCCGTCGCGAATCTCGAGAAGAGCCTCCACGGCCCGGGGCCGCTCAAGGTCCTCTCGTCGGCCCCCGACCAGCTTGCGCGCGACCTGATGGCGGAGGACGGCGGGAAGCTCATCGCCGGCCTCCCGCGGTACCGGGGCGAGTTCCTCCTGACGTCGCACGGCGCCGGCTGCTACACGTCGCAGGCGGCGATGAAGAGCTTCAACCGGCGGAACCAGCGTCTTGCCGCCGCGGCCGAAGGCGCCGCCGTGGCTGCGTCGTGGCTGGGTGGAACCGCCTATCCGCGCGAGACCCTTCGCGAGGCCTGGACGCGCGTCCTCTGGCACCAGTTTCACGACGACCTGACGGGGACGAGCATCCCGGAGGCCTACGTCTTCTCGTGGAACGACGAGGCGATCGCGGCGAACCAGTTCGCCGACGTTCTCTCGACCTCGGCCGGCTCGGTCGCGCGCGCCCTCGACACCCGGGGGGACGGCGTGCCGCTCGTCGTCTACAACCCTCTTTCCATCGAGCGCGAGGACGTAGTCGAAGCCGTCGTCCGCTTTCCCGCGACGGTGCCGAAAGGGGTGACGGTCGTCGGTCCCGACGGAAAACAGGTCCTGGCGCAGATCGTCTCCGGGAGCGGGTCCGGCGACTCTTCAGCCACGATCCTGTTCGTCGCGCGGGTGGCTCCCGTCAGTTTTTCTGTCTTCGACGTTCTTCCTTCGAAGAAGACCGCTCCGGCGGGTGAGCTATCGGCCAGCGCGAACGGCCTCGAGAATGCCCGATACCGCGTGAGGCTCGACGACGCTGGGGACGTCGCGTCGATTTTCGACAAGCGCCTCGACCGGGAGCTGCTTTCGGCGCCGCTGGCTCTTCAGCTCATCGAGGACGAGCCGCGGAAGTGGGCGGCGTGGGAAGTGGAGTACTCGGCCCTGATGGCGCCGCCGCGCGAGGTCGTCGGCGGCCCGGCGGCGATCCGCGTCGTCGAGCGGGGCCCTTCGCGCGTCGCTCTCGAGGTCGTGCGGCACGCGGCTGGGTCGGTGTTCACGCAGCGGATCTCTCTCGCGGCCGGGGGCGCCGGAAGCCGCGTCGAGTTCGCGACCGACGTCGACTGGCGGACGAAGGGGACGCTCCTCAAGGCCGCGTTTCCCCTCGCGGCGGCGAACCGGAACGCCTCGTACGACCTCGGCCTCGGCGTGGCCGAGCGCCCGACCAACCGGCCGAACCTCTACGAGGTCCCTGCGCAGCGATGGGCGGACCTGACCGACGCGGGCGGCTCGTTCGGCGTCGCGGTGATGAACGACAGCCGTCACGGCTGGGACAAGCCGGACGAGGAGACGCTCCGCCTCTCCCTCATCCACACGCCGCGCGTGATCCCGAGCTGGAGCTGGATTTCCGAGCAGGCGTCGAACGACCTCGGCCGGCATCACATCGTGATGGCCGTCGCCGGTCACGCCGGAGAATCCCGGAGCGCCGTCTCCATCGAGGCCGACCGTCTGAACGAGCCGCTCGTCGCCTTCCAGGCGCCGGCGCACGAAGGCGCGCTCGGGAAGTCGTTCTCGCTGCTCCGCCTGGAAGGACCGGGCGGAAGCGTTCCCCCCGTCGCCGTCCGCGCGCTGAAGCGGGCCGAAGAGAGCGACGAGGTCGTCGTCCGGCTCCATGAGCTTTCAGGAAAGCCGGTGGAAGGGGTGACGCTCCGGTTCGCCCGGCCGGTCGTCTCCGTGCGCGAGCTGAACGGAGCCGAGGAACCTCTCGGTGCGAACGGAACCGGCGGCGCCTTCCCGGAGTCGTCGCACCCGGCTCTCGCCCTGAAGTACGGGGTCGTGACGGCGTCGTTCGCGCCGTTCCGGCCGCGCACGCTGGCCGTGACGCTCGCTCCGGCGCCGGCCGCGGTCGCCCGGCCCGCCGCCGCCTCGCTCGATCTGCCGTACGACCTCGACGGCATCAGCCGGGAGGAGGACCGCCGCGACGGCAACTTCGACGGAGCGGGGCGTTCCCTGGCGGGCGAGCTGCTTGCGGCGACGGTCGTGTCGGGCGGCATCCCGCTGAAGACGGGTCCTTCCGAACGCGGGAGGATGAACGTCCTCGTCCCGCGCGGCCAGACTCTCGCGCTCCCTCCCGGCGATTTCGACCGGATCTACCTCCTCGCCGCCGCCGTCGGCGGGGATCGCTCCGCGGCGTTCGCCGTCGACGGCGTCCCGAGCGTCCGGAGGATCCCCGACTGGGCCGAGCCGGTAGGGCAGTGGAATAGCCGGCTCGTCGGCGGCGAGCGGCAGGAAGACCCGGCGAAGATCGCGCCGGCCTACGAAAAGGACGTCCCGGTCGCCTGGGTCGGGACGCACCGGCACGGAACACGCGGGGAGAACGAGGCGTACGTCTTCACCCACCTCTTTCGTATCCGGATCGACGTTCCTCACGGAGCGAAGGTCCTGACGCTCCCGAAGGACGAACGGGTGCGGATCCTCGCCGTAACGGCCGTCCGCGGTCCGAACGACGACACCGTCCTCGCCGGAAGCCTCACGCCAAGGGACCGGGCCACGCTCGTTCACGTCGAGACGCCCGGGAAGCTCTTCCTCGACAGGACGACGGTGACGCTCACCTCGCCGACGCCGGGGGCGACGATCCGGTACACGCTCGACGGAACGGATCCCGGAGCCGCCGCCGCGCCCTATTCCGTGCCTCTCGTCCTCGACCGGACGGCGACGGTTAAAGCCCGCGCCTTCGCGCCGGGCCTCGACGACCGCTTCGTCGCGTCCGCGACCGTGACGAAGATCAGGCCTGTGTCGCCGGTGCCGGTCCCGGCTACGTCTCTCGCGCCGGGCCTCTCGTGCCGGGTCTACGAGGGAGAGTGGAGGAAACTCTCGGACCTCGACGGAGCAAAGCTGGCACGGACTCTGACGCTCCCGTTGGTGGCCGTACCGTCGGATCGCCCCACGGGACACTTCGGAATGATCTGCGACGGCTACGTCTCGGTGCCTGCGGATGCCCTCTACACGGTCTCTCTCCGGTCGCGCGATGAGAGCGCGCTCACGCTGGACGGAGAGAGGGCCGTCGTCAACGAGAGCATCGACTTCATCAGCCGGCGCGCGGCCCTCGCCCTGAAAGCGGGCCTCCACCGCTTGGAGCTCCGGTACGCGACCCGCGAGTACATGACGGGGCTCGAGCTGAAGATGGACTCGCCCGAGGCGCCGCTCCTGCCCGTTCCGCCGGAGCGGCTCTTCCACGAGGTCGTCCGGCGAGGAGATTCGAAATGAGGTTCGTCGCAACCACGGGAGCCCCGAAACCGGCCGGCCACTACTCGCAGGCCGTCGTCGAGGGGGGCTTCGTCTTCGTCGCCGGGCAGCTCCCCTGGGATCCCCAACGCCCCGGCTATCTCCCCCATTCGATCGAGGAGCAGACCGGGCAGGCCCTCCGGAACGTCGAGGCGATCCTCGAGGCCGCGGGGAGCGGCCTCGACCGGCTCGTCTCCGTGACGATCTACGTCGCGGACATCTCGCTCTGGGGGCGCGTCAACGCGAAGTACGCCGAGATCCTCGGCCCCCACAAGCCCGCCCGCGCCGTCGTCCCGACGACGGCCCTCCACCACGGCGCCCTCCTCGAAATCAGCGCCATCGCGTCTGTGGGGGGAACCGCACAAAGCGGTCGGCCAGGATGAGACTGACCTGACATGAGTCTTCATACGCTCGAGATGTTTCGCGCGATCCAGCAGTCGAAGACAAGACTCGCCGCCGGACCTCGGCGCGCCCGGATCTGCCGGCCTCCGCCGATGCTGTCGTTGAGCTGACCATCGGCGACGGAGATTTATGACCACTTCTCAGTCCCGGCGACCCGTCATTGGAATCATGGGTGCGGGGGAGGCGGCGTCGCCGGCCGACGTCGCGCGTGCTGAGGAACTCGGCCGGCTCGTCGCCCGGCGCGGTTGGGTGGTTCTGACGGGCGGGAGGGATGCCGGCGTGATGGCGGCAGCCTGCCGCGGCGCGAAGGAGGTTTCGGGCAGCTTGACCGTCGGCATCCTGACAGGCACGTCCAGCCCCGTGGCGCAGCACGTGGTCGTCGCGATCATCGAGAGCCGCCATGGAACCTTGCGCGGAGAGTCGCGTTCGGGCTAATCTCGGACCAACGGGGGACAACGATGAAGAAGGCCGTGAGATTCGCTCTGCTCGCGCTCGTCCTGCTGCCGGGCGTCACATGGGCCGGCAGCGTCAGGTCGTACAACGTCCCGACGCTCGGCGAAGCCGGATTGCTCACCCTCGGAGTCGGGCTGGTGGGAGTGGGCGTGGTCGCGCTCCGGCGCAAGAAGCGCTGAAGAGGTTCCTCGGAGACCAGCTTGCCGCGCTGAGCGCCGTCCTGGGAAACAGGACGGTACGGCTCGCGTGGCTCCTCGCCGGGTTTCTCGCCGGGCTCTGGGTTCTCGTCCCGGTCCACGAGCTGTTCCACGCGGCGGGGTGCGTCGCGACCGGAGGCTCTGTCACGCGCCTCGAGATCTCGCCCCTCTTCGGGGGAGGGTTTCTCGAGCGCCACTTCTCCTGGATCTCCGCGGGGGGCGAGTACGCGGGACGGCTCTCCGGCTTCACCCCGGCGGGAGACCTCTCCTACTTCGTGACCGTCGCCCTGCCTCACCTTCTCCTCGCCCCGATCGGCGCGGCGCTGGCACGCCGGGCCGCCCGCACGCGTCACGCGCTCGCCTTCGGCGCCGCCCTCGCGGCCGCCCTTCAGCCCCTCGCGTCGCTGACGGGCGACGCTTACGAGGCCGCGTCCATACCGATCACGAGGCTGGCCCATGCGGCGGGCTTCTCCGCGGCTCTCGAGCTGCGGGGAGACGACGTCGCGAAAGTCGCGGCGAGCGCCGCGTCGCTCGGCTCGCCGGCAGCGTGGGCCCTGTTCGTCGCGGGCTGTCTCGGCGGCGTCGCCCTCGTCGCCCTGCTTCTCGTCGCGTCCGGCGGTGTGGCCCCACGCCCCGAGCCGACCTCAGGCTCGGGATGGACCCGCCGGGACGTGCTTCAGGCTCTTCTGGGAGCGGCGGCCCTCGCCTCGGGGGCCTGGATCCTCAAGCGCGTCTTTTTCCCCGGGCGACTGAGCGCCTCGGGCCGTGCGTCGTTGGAGACTTTACTGGACACGCTGATCCCCGAGGGCCGGTTCCCGGGCCATCGGACGACGGGGGTCCTGCCGAAGCTTCTGACGGAACTCGAGGGGAGCCGCCAGACGCGGCGGGCGCTGGTCGAAGGTGTCGAGCTTCTGGATCGCGGTGCGAGGCACGCCGGTTCTCCGTCGTTCCGGGAGCTGTCTCCCGCGAGGCGCGACGCGCTCGTGAGAGAGATCGCCGGTTTCGCGGAAGGAACTCTTCCCCGTTTCTTCTACGAGAGCGTCCGGAACCGGGCGATGGAGATCCACTACGCGAGCCCCGCGGCCTGGAAGGCTCTGGGTTTCCCTCACGCCCCGCAGCCGGAAGGCTACGCGGACTTCGCGGAGAAGCCCGGTGCCTGAGACGGACGTCGTCGTCGTCGGCGCGGGCGCGGGAGGCCTGGCGGCGGCCTGGCGGCTGACGGCCCGGGGAATGCGCGTCACGCTCCTGGAGGCGGGCCGGCGATACCGGCCCGAACGCGACTACCCGCAGACCTCGGCCGATTTCGAGGCCAGGGAGTTTCCGTTCGACCCCGTCTCCGACGAACGGGGAAAGCCCCGCTTCGGCTTCGGACCCGCCCAGGAGATCAGGGAGAGCTGGGACGGTTACCGTTCGCACGACCTCGTGACCGGCCGGCAGGCCGGGAACCGGCGGCTCTACCTTCAGTACGCCCACGTCCGCGGCGTCGGGGGAAGCACGCTTCGCTTCCAGGCGGAGGCGCACCGGTATCACCCCGACTCCCTGAGACTCGCTACGCTCATGGGCGCGGGAGTCGACTGGCCGATCTCCTCCCGGGAGCTCGAGCCGTACTACGACCTCGCCGAGCGGCGAATGGGGGTGGCCGCGCCGGCGGAAATCCGCTTCCGGCCCCGGTCGAGCCCTCCGCCTTTCCCCGCGCACCGGCTCTCGTACGCCAGTGCCCGCCTCGCGAAGGCCTTCTCCGCCGTCGGGCTGACGCTCATCCCCAATTCGCTCGCGATCCTGCCCGAGTCCTTCGAGGGCCGGCCCCCGTGCAATTACTGCAACTCGTGCACGGAGGGGTGCCCCATTGGCGACAAGGGAAGCGCCGACGTGACGTTCCTGCCGGAAGCGCTCCGGACGGGACGCCTGGACCTTCGATCCGGAAGTCCGGCCACGCAGGTCGAGGTCGACGGAATGGGGCGCGCCTCCGGAGTCGTCTTCGCGGATGAGAACGGGACGCTTCAGCGGGTCCGCGCGAGGTTCGTCGTCCTCGCGGGAGGCGCCGTCGAGACGCCGAGGCTCCTCCTCCTCTCGAAGTCGAAGCTCTTTCCGCAGGGCCTCGCGAACGGCTCGGGCCAGGTCGGCAGGAACCTGACCGAGACTCTTCTCTGGCAGAGCACGGCGCTCCTTCCAGAGAGGGTCGGCTCCTTCCGGGGAGTTCCAATCGACGGGACCGCCTGGGACGAGTCGGTCCCGAGCGTCCGCCGAAGCGGCGCCGTGGGAGGCTTTCGCCTCTCCACGGCTCACGGTGCCAGCGGCCTGCGCGGCCCGGCGGCGTACGCCGGGAGGCTCGTGCCGGGATTCGGGCTGGAGCACCAGGAGCGGATGGCGAAGGTCTTCGGGAGCGCCGTCGGCATCATCGGGATCGGCGACTGGCTGCCGAACGCGGGGACCCTCGTCGATCTCGACCCGTCGCTCACGGACGCTCGGGGGCTTCCCGTGGCGCGCATCACCTCGACTCTCGGAGAGAACGAGCGGCTGCTACTCCGGGAGATCGCGGACCGCGGGAGGGCCCTCCTTTCAGCCGCCGGAGCCGTAATGCTCGAGGAGTCTTCCTCCCTGGACCGGTTCCTGACCGCTCACGTTCTCGGGACGTGCCGGATGGGAAAGAGCCCGGCGGACTCGGTGTCCGGCGCGGAAGGCTTCAGCCACGAGGTCCCCAATCTCGCGTTTGCCGACGGGTCGCTCGTCCCGTCGAGCGGCAGCGGGGACTCGCCCTCTCTCACGATCACGGCCCTGGCCCTCCGGACGGGCGATCAGCTCCTCGAGCGGGCGGCTCGAGGAGGCTGACCGGGAAACGGCGGGTCCGGCGAAAGGGGGAAACGCAGCGCGCTACCAGATACTCGGCCTTTCCGCCTCGGGGCGGTTCATGGCCGTCCCGGTGCCGCACCCGAACGCGGCCTGGAACTCCGGGAGGTTCGAAAGCGGCCCGAGGACGCGGAAGCGCCCGGGGGAGTGCGGGTCGGTGTTCAGGTTCACCCGGAGCGTGTCGTCGCGGATCTGGTTCCGCCAGACGGTCGCCCAGTTCAGGAAGAAGCGCTGGGCCGGCGTGAAGCCGTCGACCGGTGGGGCTTTCGTGGGGTCGGTCCCGAGCGCCTTTGCGAGGGCGGCATACGCGATCTTCAGCCCGCCGAGATCTCCGATGTTCTCGCCCAGCGTCAGCTTCCCGTTGATCGACTGGTCGGCGAGCGGCTTGTAGCCGTCGAACTGCTTCACCATGAGGGCGGTGCGGGAGTCGTACGCCTTCCGGTCCTCCCCGCTCCACCAGTTCTTCAGGTTCCCGTCGGCGTCGTATTGGCTTCCCGAGTCGTCGAAGCCGTGGGACATCTCGTGCCCGATGACGCCGCCGATCCCGCCGTAGTTCACCGCGTCGTCCGCGTGCGGGAAGAAGAACGGCGGCTGGAGGATTCCCGCCGGAAAGACGATCTCGTTCATCGTCGGGCTGTAGTAGGCGTTGACGGTGGGCGGCGTCATCCCCCATTCCGTCCGGTCGATCGGTTTGCCCAGCTTCGACATGTTCCGCTTCGTCTCGAACGCGTGGGCGCGCAGGACGTTGTCGAAGTACGACTCGCGGGTGATCTCGAGCGACGAGTAGTCGCGCCACTTGTCCGGGTAGCCGATCTTCACGCCGAAGGCGGCGAGCTTCTTCAGAGCGGCCTTTTTCGTCTCGGCCCCCATCCAGGGGAGGGCCTCGATCCGGTCCTTCAGGGCGGCGCGGAGGTTCTCGATGAGCACCTTCATCCGCTCCTTCGACTTCGGGCTGAACGCCTTGTCGACGTAGAGCTGGCCCAGCGCCTCGCCGAGGGCCTGGTCGGTCGCGCCGAGGACGCGCTTCCACCGCTCCTCCTGCCGCGGGACGCCCCGAAGCGTCCGCCCGTAGAAGTCGAAGTTCTCCTCCTCGAACCGCTTCGGTAGGAGGTTCGCCGCGCTGTGGAGGAGGTGCCACGTGAGGTAGGTCTTCCAGGTGGAGACCGGCTCGGAGGCCGCCATCCCGGCGTACGCCGTGAAGAAGCCGGGCTGCCGGACGTTCAGGTCCTGCCCATCCGGGATCCCGACGGCCGTGAGATAGGCCTTCCAGTCGAAGCCGGGCGCCTCCTTCGCGAGGTCGGCGGGGCTCCGCTTGTTGTAGTTCTTCTGCGGATCTCGCATTTCGACGCGTGTCCGCGACGCTTTCGCGAGCTTCGTCTCGAAGGCGAGGACGACGTCGGCCTTCGCCATCGCGGCGTCGGACGGGTCCCCCGTCAGCTCGAACATCTTCGCGACGTGCTCGTAGTACTTCTTGCGCAGCTCCTTCGACTTCGTGTCTTCCTTCAGGTAGTAGTCGCGGTCGGGAAGGCCGAGGCCTCCCTGACCGAGGACCGGGATGTACCGGGTCGACTCCTTCTGGTCCTGCGCGACGTTCAGGCCGAATCCGGCCGGGAGGCGCCGGGCGTGGAACTCGGCGAGGAGCTTCGGCAAGTCGGCGGTCGACGTCAGGGCGTCGATCTTCGCGAGCCACGGCGCGAGGGACTTCGTGCCGGCCTTCTCGATCGCCGCCTCGTCCATCCCGGCGGCGTAGAAGTCGCCGACCTTCTGGCGAATGCTGCCTTTCGGCCAGTCGGTCTTCGCCGACGTTTCAGTGAGGATCTCCTTCAGGATCGCGCGGTTCCGCTCCGCGACCTCCTCGAACGAGCCCCACCGTCCCTTGTCCTCGGGGATCGGGTTCGCTTTCAGCCAGCTGCCGTTCGCGTGCTGGTAGAAGTCGACGCACGGCGCCGCGGCCGGGTCGAAGTTCGCGGGGTCGATCGCCCTGGCCGGCGCGGGGGCGGGGCCCGCCGCGCTGGCGGTGAGCGCCACGGCGGTGGTGAGGACGGCGAGATGACAGAGACGCATCGGACCTCCTTGTTCAGACCGGGACGGTATCGCGGGACGGCTCCTCGGGGAATGAAGCGAACGCTTCACTTCGAAAAGGCCGTCCCGCCGCGGCGGACGAGGAACGGGAGACCGGCGAGGCCGGCCGAGAGGGTGGAAAGAAGGTGGAGGATCCCCGCAGCGACGACGCCGACCGGGAACGCCACCCCGGCGAGGGCGAGGCCCGCCGTGAAGCCGGTCTCCGTCGGGCCGAAGTTGCCGACGGGGGAAGGAATCGCGGAGGAAGTCAGGGCGGAAAAGAAGAGCGCCACGGCGATGCCGCCGGGGGAGACCCCGATCCCGAGGCCGCGGAGCATCAGGGTGACGGCCACGACCTGAATAGCCGTGCATGCGGCCGCGGCCGAGACGGCCGCGAGATAGCGGCCGGGGCTCTCGCGAGCGACGAGAAGCGCTTCGGCCGCCTCGCGGGCGAACCGGGCGCGGCGCGACCCTTCGGGGAGGCGCGCCGCGAGCCTCCCGGCGGTCCGGCTGGCGAGGCGGGGTGCGAAGAGGAGAAACGCGGCGAGAGCGCCCGCGGCGGCTCCCGCCGCGGCGCCGAGGGTCGGAGCCCTCCCGGAGGCGAATGCGGCCGCAGCTCCCGCGAGGCCCGCGAGGACGAGGATGGCGGTGTCGACGAGCTTCGCGGCAAAGTAGACGGCGCCCGACCGGAGCCAGCCGGTTCCGAGCGCGGAGCGGATCGCGGCCCATGTCGCCAGCTCGCCCCCGCGCAGCGGCACCACCTGGACGAGGAAGAGCGACGCGGCGGAAAGAGACCACGCGTCGAGCGCCGGGATCCGGCTCTCTTCTGGGAGGAGAAAGTTGAGCCGGGCGCCCCGGAAGAGGAAGGCTGCCGCGTAGGTCAGAAAACCGGTCAGGAGGAGGAGCGGATCGGCCGCCCGGAGGCGGGCGAACGTTCCCTCGGGCGCGCCCCGAACCGCAGCCACAGCGAGGACGGCGATGGTGGCGAAGGCGGCGGTCGCCGCGAGACGGGAGACGATGCGGCGGGGCGGCGGGGCGTCGGAATCCAACCGCGCGAGAATAGCCGACGCCTCCGGGGCCGGAGCGGCCGGAGCGTGGGGGCGCGTAGAATGAGAGCCGGTCTCAAATGAAGATCCTCTTCGTGATGATCCGGGAAGAGAACATCGACCCGCTGAACATCCAGCTTCTGTCGG
>JBBIPB010000018.1:0-30735 GCA_037443065.1 Acidobacteriota bacterium
GCATCGTGGTCGTCTTCCCGGCCCCGTTCGGGCCGAGGAAGCCGAGGATCTCGCCGTCCTCGACGCGGAAGCTGACATCGTCGACGGCGGTCGTTCCGAAAAACGACTTGGAAAGGTTCTGGACTTCGAGCATCGTGCTTTCCGGCGCCGCGAGGGCCCCGGATCCTCGGATCCGGCCCGCTCCGCGGACGCCGCCGGAATATAGCAGGCGCCGGGTAAAGTGACGTTGTGCCCGTCCCGTCCTCGCGCCGCGGCGTCGCGATCACGCTCGCCCTCCTGACCGTCGCCGTCTGGGGCGTGAACTACCCGGCCATGAAGATCGCCCTCCGCGAGATGCACCCGCTCGCCTACACGGGGTGGCGCTTCGTCCTCGCGGCCGCCCTCCTCCTCGGGGAGGCGGCCGTGCGGCGCGAGCCGGCGCTCCCATCGCGCGGCGAGTGGCGCCTCGCGGTTCTCCTCTCGCTCGCGGGCGTCGGCCTCTACCAGTGGTTCTTCGCCTGGGGCGTCGCGAAGACCAGCGGCTTCGCCGCCGCCCTCCTCAACTCCACCTCGCCCCTCTTTTCCGTGCTCTTCGCGTTCCTCCTCGGCCTCGAGCGATGGACGGCCCGCTCCGCCGCGGGGTCGGGTCTCGCGTACGCCGGTGTCGCCCTCTTCGTCGCCTCGAGCCACGCCGCCGAAAGAGGGAGTCTCCTGGGGAACGCCCTCTGCCTGCTCTCCGCCGCGACCTGGGCGGTCTACACCGTGGCGGCCGCCCGGCTGCCGGGCCGCCTCTCTCCGCTGCAGGCGCACTTCGCGACCTTCGTCGGCGGCTCGATTCCTCTTCTTCTCTACTGCGCTCCCGCGATGGCGAGCCAGGACTACCGCGCCGTCTCCGCGGGGACATGGGTCATCCTCGCCCTCTCCGCCGTTCTCCCGCTGGTCGTCGCCTTCCGCATCTGGACCTTCGCGATCGGCGTCCTCGGCGTCGCGCAGACGACGAGCTACGGCTTCCTCGTTCCGGTGATCGCGGGGCTCTCCTCGGCCCTCTGGACCGGCGAGACGTTCGGGCCGGAGAAGCTCCTCTCGGCCGGCGTCGTCCTCCTCGGTCTCGCCCTCATCAAATCGGGGCGGCGGCAGCGGTCCCGTCCGGGCATCTAACGGGGTGACCTCGCCTTTGGCGAGGTCTTCTTCAGCGGCGGGGCCTTCTTCGACGTTTTCGCAGCCGGCCGCTCCGGCCCGGCGTTCGCGCCGAAGTACTCCATGATCCCGGCCGCCGCCGCTTCGGCGACCTGCTCGCGAAAGCGGCGGGTCAGGACGAGAGCCCGGTCCTCGTCGTTCCCGAGGTTCGCGATCTCGAGCAGAACCCGGTTCGGGATCTTGTTGTAGCGGAGAACGGCCGGCACCCATTCCCGCCCCGCGCGGATGACGTGCGTCCGGACCGGAGAGAACGGGTGGACGGGAAGACCGCTTCGGCGCATCGCGGCGATGATCTTCCCCGCGAGAGCAGACGAGGCGCCTTCGGAGGCCACGCGGTCTCTCCGGCTGAAGGAGACGACCGGCTGCTCGCGCCACTCGCGGAACGTCGGGAACGGGGCGCCGCGCTTGCCGTACCGATCGCGCAGGAATCTTTCTCCCGGCACGTAGACCATCCCGCCGCGAATCGACGGGTGGAGCGAATCGGCGTGGATCGAAAGAAAGACCGTCCGCTCGGCCGGGATCTTCTTCTTCGCAGGGCCCGGGCGCCGGAGGATGCTGTTGGCGAGGTACCAGCGAAGGTTGACGCCGACGACCGGGTCCGAGAGGTCGTAGAGAGGGTTCGTGAGGAGCGACTGCGTCCGGCTCGAGGGAAGCCGGTCTCTTTCCACCACCTTCCAGCCTTTCGCCGAGTCGCGGGTCGTCAGGATCACCTCGGCCTTCGTCTGCGCCATGAGGAGCTTCCGGAGGCGGACGGCGACGTCGTAGACGTACGTCGCCTCCCAGATCCCTCCGTGGATCGTCCCGGTGTCCCGCCCCCCGTGTCCCGCGTCGAGGACGATGCGGACGCCCGAGAGCCCCTTTGCCTGCGCGGGCTGGGCGAACTGCGCCGTCTCGGCCCGCTCCCGGGCCAGCGCCTGCGCGCGCGGGTCGTCGGACGGCAGGTACTCCTCGGAGAGGACCTCCAGCGGAATCCGGATCGGGTAGCCGACCGGGATCGCGTGCACGTCGTCGATCCCCGAGCGGACGGCGATGGTGTTCGCGAGCTCGATGACGTCGGAGGCGTGGACGCGCCCCGTGAACCGGACGACGACGGCGGAATAGAGCGCCTCCTTCTTCCGGAGGCGGTAGAGGGCGAAGCGCCCCTTTTCGTCCTCCCCGTACGAGAGCTGCGGCGGCTCGCTCTCGTCCAGCGCTTCGGCGTCCCGGAAGGGACGGAGGAGCCGTTCGGTCGGGATGCGGATCGTGGTCCCGCGGGAGACGACGTCGCTCGAGAAGCCATTCTCCTTCGCGAGTGCGGATGCGAGGTCCGCCCGGCCGGTGAACCACTCGGCGATCGCGGGGAGACTCTCCTCTGCGACGGCGATGTGGAGCCAGCCCGCGGTTGCGCGGACGTCGGCCGGGAAGAGCGCCCGGATCGCCGCGAGCTTCACGTCGTCGGCGAGCAGCGGATACGGCACCACGACCGGACGGTCGAGGGAGGGCTGCCCGGGAAGCGCGAGGAGCTCGCCGGCGGAGCGCGGATCGGCGACGAGCCGAGCGGCGAACTGCATCGGCGTCTCCCCATCGAGGGGCCGGGCCTCGACCGAGATCTTTCCTGCCGAAAGGAGCGCCGCAAAGTCGGCCGAGACCACGGCGCGTCGCTCCGGCGGGGCGGGCGCCGCCGCGAGGGCCGCAGCGACGAGAACGGCGGGGAGGGCGGCCCCGCTCCTCAAGGCACCGCAGCCGGAGGCCTGAGACCGGCGACTCCCGACGCCGCCTCCACGCAGCGGGCGAGGCGAAAAAGGAGAGGCTCGGATCCGGCCGGACCGATGAGCTGCATCCCGATCGGAAGTCCCGCGGACGAAAGCCCTGAGGGGACGGAGATGGCCGGGAGGCCCGCGAGGCTTGCGGGAACCGTGAAGACGTCCGCGAGGTACATCGCGAGCGGGTCGTCGGTTTTCGCCCCGAGCGGGAACGCGGGTTCGGGCGACGTCGGGCAGAGGATCGCGTCCACCTCCTCGAACGCTGCCGCGAAGTCCCGCGCGAGGAGGGCGCGGACCTTCTGCGCGCGCCCGTACCAGGCGTCGTGGTACCCGGCCGAGAGGGCGAACGTCCCGAGCAGGATCCGCCGCTTCACTTCGGGCCCGAAGCCCGCCGAGCGGGTCTCGCGGTAGAGATCCGCGAGAGTCCCGCCGCTCCGTCGCGCGCCGTAGCGAACGCCGTCGAACCGGGCGAGATTCGACGAGGCTTCGGCCGTGGCGACGAGGTAGTAGACGGGAACCGAGAGGGAGACACGCGGGACGGAGACGCGGCGGACGCTCGCTCCCGCCTTCGCGAGGACGGCGGCCGTAGCCTCGAACGACGCGCCGACGTCGGGATGGAGGCCACCTTCCACCGACTCGGTTTCTGCGAGAAGGCCGATCCGGGCTCCCCGGACACCCTCTTCGAGCGTCTGTGTCACCGCCGGGACCGGCGCAGGAAGCGACGTCGAGTCGCGGGGGTCGGGCCCCGCCATCAGCTCGAACGCGAGGGCCGCGTCTCCGACCGTCCGGGCGAGCGCGCCGGCCTGGTCCAGCGACGAGGCGAACGCCACGAGCCCGTAGCGCGAGACCCGGCCGTAGGTCGGCTTCCACCCCACGAGGCCGCAGAGAGCCGCGGGCTGGCGGACCGAGCCCCCCGTGTCCGTCCCGAGGGCGAGCAGCACGGCGCCCCCCGCGACCGCCGCCGCCGAGCCTCCCGACGAGCCGCCGGGCACGCGCGAGAGATCCCACGGGTTCAATGCCGGGCGGTAGGCCGAGTTCTCGTTCGACGAGCCCATGCCGAACTCGTCGCAGTTCGTCTTCCCCGTCACGACGGCGCCGGCCCGGACGAGCCGCGCCACACACGTCGCGTCGTCGGGCGCCACGAACCCGGCGAGGATCTTCGAGCCGGCCGTCGTGGGGAGGCCGGCGGCGTTGATGTTGTCCTTGACCGCGAGAGGGACGCCCGCGAGAGGAAGGACCTCCCCGGCCGAAACCCGGCGGTCGACCTCCCGGGCCGCTTCTCGCGCGTCGTCGCCCGAGACATGGAGAAAGGCGCCGAGCCGCTCCGAGGCCGCGCGCGCCCGCCCGAGAGCGATCTCGACGATGTCCGCCGCCCGGACCCTCCGTCCCGAGACGGCGGCGGAAAGCTCCGAAGCGGAGCCGTCGAGGAGGGCGCCGGCGTCCCCCGGCACGTCAGTCTCTCGAGACGACGCGGGGCACGACGAAGTGCCCGTGCGCCGACTCCGGGGCGTTCGCCTCGACGAGGCCGGCGGGGAGGCCGGGCCCGGACTCGTCCGCCCGGAGAGGCGACGGCGGCGCGTCGGCGGTCTCCGCGAGGAGTGCGTCGGGAACTTCCCGGAGGGTCTCGAAGTGGGAGACGATCCGCGTCAGCTGCCCGGCGAGGGTCGCTTCCTCCTCCGGAGAGAGCCGGAGCGCCGCGAGACGCGCGACCTTCACGACGAGATCGCGCTCGATCTTCATCGAAAAATTATAGCGGACGCTGTGCTACCTTGTCGGGAGACGTCGACATGCGTCCCATTCTGGTCTTCGCCCCGGACGGGCAGATTCCGGCCGGGATCAAGCGGACCCTCGAAGAGGCCGGGTCGGAGACGCTCGTCGCCGCGAACCTCGATGACGCCTCCCGCCTTCTCTCACGGGGACGGCCGGACGCGGTGCTCGTCGTCCCGCCCGGCCTCCTCTCCGACGCGACGGCGCTCGCGGCCCGGCTCCAGTCCGACCGGACGCCTCCCCCGATCTTCGTCCTCGTTGGAGGCGACGGGACGGCGCGCCCCCCCGCGATCGAGGTTCTCCCCGAGGACAGCTGGGCGCACGCGGCGGCCGCCCTCGCATCCGGGGCGGGCGACGCCGCCTCGGCCCTCCTTCTCTCGCGGCTCGAGCTGTCGGCCCTTCTCGAGCTCTGGGAGGAGATCCTCGAGCGCCAGGAAAACCTGAGCGAGCGTGCCCTCCGCCTTCTCTCGAAGTTCCTCGACGCCTCGCGGGTCAGCCTCTTCCGGTGGAAGCCCGGCGACGCGAACGCCACGGTCGTCGCCTCGAGCCTCGGAGCCGTCTCGGTCGGTCGGAGCGTCGAGATCGCACGCTACCCGGAGCTGCGCGCGGCTGCGTCCCGCTCGGGCGCCGTCCTCGTCGAGGAGGTGGAAAAGGACCCGCTGATGGGGGACGCGAGCGCCTACCTCACCGGCGTCCCGTTCCGGTCTCTCCTCTGCCAGCGCCTGCCGGGGGAAGGGAGCGCGCTCTACCTGCACGCCGTCCGGGACCGGACGGCCTTCGGACTCTCGGACGTGGCACTCGTCGTCGCGACGGTCCGCCTGCTTCAGGCCATCCGGGACGTCCGCGCTCCGCGAGGCACGGGCGAGAAGGCCGAGCGGAAGCGGCTACGCGCCGTCGAGCTCCTCTTCCGCGGCATCCCCGAGCCGACGGCCCTCGTCGCCACCTCCGGCGAGATCCTCCTCGCGAACCCGCCGTTTCTGGCCCTGACGGGGCGCGTCGCCTCCGAGCTGACCGGGCTCGACTACCGGAGCCTTCTCCGGGACTCTCGCGCCGAGGACGAGTTCGAGCCGCTCTCGGAGAGCGCCGGTTCCGAGGTCGTCACGCGGCGCGCCCGGCTCGCGCTCGCGAGCGGCGAGACGATCCCGGTGGAGGTCCTTTCCCTCCCGGCGGACGACGAGACGTACAGCCAGGCCGGTTGGTCCGCCGTGACGCTCCGCGACCTCCGCCCCGACCACGCGCGGCGCGCCCGCGAGCTCGTCCTCGAAAAGGAGGTCGCTGCCGCAGGCCGGGAGCTCGCGACGACGGAGCGCCGCGCGCGCGAGGCCGACGCCGCACGCGCCCGTTTCTGGGTGGCGGCGGAGCACGAAATCCGGACGCCCCTCGCGATCGCGGAGTCGCATCTCGAGATCGTCCTTTCGGATCTCGCCGACGGGATCCCCGAGCAGACGGTCTCGCTCCTGAAGAACGCGACCGAGAGCGTCCGGCGCCTCGAGCGGCTCGTGACCGACGTCCTCGACGTCGCGACGGCGGGCCGGGCCCCGATCCCCGCGGCCCCCGGCGACGTGGATCTCCTGGAAGCTCTGAGAAGCCTCGAACCGGAGCTCCGCGACGAAGCGGCCAGGCGCGGCTGCACGCTCGTTCTCGCGGCCGCGCCCGGACCCCTCACCGTTCGCGCCGAGCGAGGCCGGCTCGAGCGTCTCCTCTGGAATCTCGTCGAGCATTCCCTGCGCGCGTCGCCGCCCGGCGGGACGGTCCGCGTCGCCGTGACCCGCCAGTCCGGGCGGATCGAGGCGAAGATCCTCGACGCCGGTCCCCCCCTCCCTCCCGGACGCGCCCAGGAGCTCTTTCAGGATGCCGGCTCCGCCCGCGGAAGCGCGGAATTCGGCCTCGCCGTCGCACGGCGCTTGGCGGACGCCCTGGGCGCCGAGCTCTGGGCCCGCACCGAGCCGGACGGCCAGAATGCCAAAGTCGTGGCGTGGCCCGCAGGCGAACGCTGAAACCTGCGTCCCTCGTCGCCTCGGCCCGAAGGCGGCTCGCCGCGCGCGCCGTCGTCCGCGCCGCCGCCGGGACCGCACGTGCAACCGGAGACTCCGTTCTCCTGACGGGCGGCGCCGTGCGGGACGCCTTCCTGGCCTCCGCCCTTCCTTCGAGCCCCCGGACGCTCCGACGGGATCTCGACGTCGCCCTTCCCGCCGGGCGCGCCCTCCCGTTCGCCGAGGCCCTCGCGCGGCGGCACGGAGCGCGTGCCGTCGCGATCGGCGAGCCGCCGCGCCGGATCCTCCACGTGCCGGTCGCCGGCGGCGAGGTGGACGTCTGGGAGCGGGAGGCCGACGTGGGACGCGATCTCTACCGGCGTGACTTCACGGTCAACGCCCTCTCGTTCGAGCTGCCGTCGTGGCGCTTCCTCGCCCCCGCCGGCGCGCTCGACGACCTCGTGCACCGCCGTCTCGTCCTGCCGCGGCCCGGCGTTCTCCTGGAAGACCCGCTCCGCGTCCTTCGCGCGGGGCGGTTCCTCGCCGAGCTCCCCGGCTTCCGGATGGACGCGGCGGCGCGGACGGAGCTCCGGCGCGCCGCCGGGGGTCTCGCTGCCGTCGCCGCGGAGCGACGGCTCGCCGAGCTGACGGAGCTTCTCTCCGCCCCGCCCCTGCGGGCCTCGCGGGCGCTCCGGTTCCTCGAATCCTGCGGTGCCCTCGCCGCTCTTCTTCCCGGAACGACATCCCGCGAACGCCGGCGCGGAATCGGTCTCGTGGTCCGGATGGCACGCCCGTCCCCTCCGGTCGCGCGGATCCTCCTCCTGTCGCCTCTCGGCGCCCCGAGAGGAGAAGAGATTCTCGGAGGGTGGAAGATCCCGAGGCGGGACCGGAGACTCGCGAACCGGCTTCTCGCTCTCGCCGCGTCTCTCAAGCACCGGTCGCGACGTCTTCCACCCGACCGGCGCGAGGCCGTGGAGACGCTCCGGGCCGTCTCCCCTTTCTTCGAAGAATCCGTTCTCTTCCTCTCGGCGCTTCCGGGCGCCCGCCCGGCACGCCTCGCCGCAGCCCTTGCTGGGTTCTCGGCGGACCCGAGGCGGCGCGCCCGGCTCCTCCGGCCCCGGCGCCCCCTCGACGCCGTGGCGATCCTGCGAAGTCTCGGGGTCGAGGAGGGGCCCGGCCTCGGCGCGGCGCTCGCCGCGCTCGACGTCGCGATCGCGTCGGGAGAGGTGCGGGGACGTTCCGGCGCCGAGCGGCTCCTTCGCGGACTCGCCCGCCCGCGGCGTTGATTCGCTCCGGGGCGGGTGCTACCGTGACCCGGCGGCCGCGATGGACCTCATCGAACTCCTGAAATTCGTCACGAAGAAGGAGGCGTCCGACCTCCACCTCAAGCCCGGGCGCCCGCCCCTTCTCCGCCTCTCGGGCCGGCTCGTCCCCCTGAAGACCGATCCGCTGACGCCGAAGGAGATCGAGGACATGGTCCTCCCGATCCTGACGCCCTACCAGCGCGACAAGCTCCAGCAGAATTACGCGGTCGACATCGGCTACGGGGTCACGGGCGTCGCGCGGTTCCGCGGCAACATCTACCTCCAGCGCGGCTCGTGGACGGCGGTCTTCCGGCGCATCCCGTTCGTCATCCCGTCGCTGCTCGACCTGAACCTGCCCGACGTCCTCTCGTCCTTCGCCGATCTTCCGGCCGGCTTCGTCCTCGTGACGGGCCCGACGGGCTCGGGGAAGTCGACGACTCTCGCCTCGCTCATCAAGCTCATCACGGAGCGCCACCCGGTCCACATCGTGACGATCGAGGACCCGATCGAGTACCTCTTCCAGGACAACATGGCCTCGGTCTCCCAGCGGGAGATGGGGACCGACACGACGACCTACCAGGAGGCCCTGCGCAACGTCATGCGGCAGGACCCGGACGTCATCATGGTGGGCGAGATGCGGGACTGGGAGACCATGTCGACCGCGATCACGGCGGCCGAGACGGGACACCTCGTCTTCTCGACCCTCCACACGAACAACGCCGCGCAGACCATCGACCGGATCATGGACTCCTGTCCGAGCTCGCAGGCGACGCAGGTGCGGCGCCAGCTCGCCCTGGTCCTGCGCGGAATCGCGTCGATGCAGCTCATCGACCGCGCCGACGGCAGCGGGCTCATCCCGGTCGTCGAGATTCTCGTGAACTCCCCGAAGATCGCCAAGTGCATCGAGACGGGAGAGACGAAAGAGATCCTCGAGGAGATCGAGACCTCGGTCGGGTACTACCGCATGCAGTCGATGAACCAGTCCCTCATGGCGCTCCTCGTGAACGGCCTCACCGACATCGACGCGGCCATGAAACTGACGAACGACCCCGAAGACCTGTCACTCAAGCTGCGGAAGCTCTTCCCGAAGATCGAGGAGCGCTTTCGAGGAGGTCTCATGTCCCCGTCCCCGAACGACTTCGCGGCCATTACCGAGCTCCTCGACGTCAAGCGGCTCTACGAGGAGCAGGAGGAGAAGTGGCGTCAACGGATGGCTGAAAAGGACGACCTCGTCGCCCAGCTCGAGGCCGACGTCGAGGAGCGCGACCGGCAGCTCCAGGCGCGGATGCAGCACGGCACGGAGATCGAGGGCGAGGTCCAGCGCGCGCGCTCGGAAACCGAGCGGGCCCGTCAGGAGGCGGCCGCGAAGATCGCTCAGTTGAACGAGCGCATCAAAGAGCTGAACCAGAGACTGAGCGCGGCGACCGGCAGCGCACCGGCCGTGGCGCCTCCTCCCCCGCCGGCCGGCGGCTTCTTCAAGCGCTGACGGGTGCGGCCGGAAGCCGCCCGAGCCACCTTCGGGCGAGGCGCCGCGCACCGGCCCCGGCCGACGCGGACGGGACGATCTCGTAGGCGTACGCGCGCTTCTCCCCGAGGACGACAGGAATCGTCAGCAGACGCTTCCTGCGGAGGAGCGAGACGCCGATGCGGGTGCCGGGTTTAAGGTCCCGCTCGACCCTCTTCAGCTCCTCCTCGTCCGCCTTCACGCCGGCCACGGCGACGAGCTCGTCCCCGGCCGCGATGCCCGCCTCGTAAGCCGCTCGCCCTTCGTAAACCTCCGCGACGGCGAGCCGCCCCTTCTCGTCCTTCGTCTTCCATCCGAAGTCGGCCCGCGTCCGCGGCCGGCGCGGCGTGACGCCATCCTCGGCCTCGGGCTTCTCTCTGAGCGCGAGGCCGAACGCCGGGAGGAGACGCTTGAAGGGAGGCGTCTCGACGCCGCGGACAAAGCGATCGAAGAAGGAGGAAAGGCTTCGCCCGGCGGCCGCGGAGGCGAGCCTCTCGATCTCGCCGGCGGGATAAGGCTTCCCCTTCGAGCCCCAGCGTCGCCAGAGACCCATCATCACGTCGTCGAGCGAACGCCGTCCCCCGCTCAAGCGCCGGATCGTAAGGTCGAGGGCCCACCCCACGAGCGAGCCGCGGCGGTAGTAGCTCTCCGCCACGTTGGGAGAGTTCTCGTCCGGACGGTAGTGACGGATCCAGGCGTCGAAGGAGGCGGCCTCGGCGCTCTGGACGCGCGCGCCCGGCGTCTCGCGGTGCGCCTTCAGCCGCTTGGCCATCTCCTCGAAGAAGGCCTCCGGTGCCGTGAGAGAGGCGCGGACGAGCAGAAGCCCTTCGTAGTAGGACGTGATCCCCTCCATCGCCCAGAGATCGCGGATGTACGCCTCCTTCGTGTAGTCGAACGGGCCGAGCGAAGTGGGATGGATCCGCTTCACGTTCCAGGCGTGGAAGAGCTCGTGCGAGAGGAGGCGAAGGCACTCGCGATACGCCGCCTCCGGACGGAAGGAGAAAGGCTCCATCCCGACGGACTGGGACGCGCGGTGCTCGAGCCCGCCTCCGGCGCCCGCGGCAAGATGGACGAGGAAGAGGTACCGGTCGTACGGAAGGCCGCCGAAGAGCCGCGCCGCTTCGCGGACGAGCGCTGAAAGGTCGCGAACGAGACGGCGCGGATCCTCATTACCGTCGCCCCAGATCGCGACCTCATGCGGCACGCCGAGAACGCGAAAGGAGAGGACCCGGTGAGTCCCGCACTCGAACGGCGAGTCGACGAGCTCGTCGTAGTCGACCGCGTGGAAGGCGCCGCCGCTTCGCGGAAGGGCGATGGAGACCCTCCAGCCGGCCGGGAGGTCGAATCGGACCCGCTGCGGCTCGTCCTTTCTTCCCTCGACGTAGAAGAAGAGGCTCGCGCCGTTTCCGTAGCCGTGCGACGGGTCGAGGTGCGAGGTCCGCACCGTCAGCTCGTGCGCATAGACCCGGTAACCGATCGTGAACGGCCCCTTCTGCGGATCGTCGAGAAGGCCGACGCGCCACCGGTTCTTCTCGAGCTTTACGACGGGAAGCCGTCCCCCGGACGGCCCCTCGGCCGTGAGGTCCCGGACGTGGCGCGAGAACTCGCGGACCATGTAGGAGCCCGGCGTCCAGACCGGAAGGACGAGGTCGAACGAGGCAACCGGGGAGCGGAACGGGGCGACCTGCATCGAGATCTCGAACAGGTGCGTCCCGGGGACCGGCATCCCGACGGTGAACGTCGTCGTACGGGGCATCCCCGGATCCTATCGAAGAAGGTATCAGGCTTCCGTCAGAAACGACGCGACGCGCCGGACGAAGGCGAGGGGGCGCTCTGTCGGAGGGACGTGGCCGCAGCGCGGGAGGATCTCGAAGCGCGCATGCGGAAGCCGCGACGCGAGCCGGCGCCCCGTCGCCACCGGGAAGATCCGGTCGCGGTCGCCCCAGAGGACGAGGGTCCGCTGCCCGATCCGGGAGAGATCGGCCGGCGAGAGCGCATCCTCCCCCGCCGCGACCGAGGCGAGGAGCTTGAGCAGCTGCGGCCGGTTCCGCCGCCGTCCCTTGTAGAGCGACGTCGCGAGGGCCACGAGCGGATGGGAAAGAAGCGCCGAGTCGACGCTCGTCGAGAGAAGCCGCCGGGAGTCGGCGAAGCCGGCGGGAGCGAACGGAAGGGAGACGGCAAGCAGGCCGAGGGCGTCTCGCGGCGGGAGGCCGGCCGCATCGACGAGGACCAGCCGGCGGATCCGCCGCGGGAAACGCCGGGCGACGTCGAGGGCCACGGCGCCCCCGAGAGAGTGGCCGAGGAGGTCGACGGGACCCTCGAGGCCTTCCATCCGCTCGAGCGTCTCGACGACGACGTCCGCGAGCAGCCGGATCCGGTAGTCGACTCCCGGGCCCGCCGGCTTGTCCGTGTGGCCGTGCCCGAGGAGGTCCGGTGCGACGACGCGCCGCCCCCGGGCGAGAAGCGGCGCCCCGAAGAACCACTCCCCCTTGTCGGCGCCGACCCCGTGGAGCAGCACGAGAGGCGTTCGCGGTTCGCTCTTCTCCCTCGCGAGCGGCCCGAGATCGAGAACGCTGACTTTCAGCCCGGATGAGAGCGTCAGGCGGCGGATGGCCACGCTCAGAACCTTCTCATGAGCCCCACGACGACTCCCTGGACGTCCACTTCGTCTTCGCGGAAGTACATCGGCGTCATCCGCTCGTTCGCGGGCTGAAGCCGGACACGCCCGTCCCCTTCCCTGTAATAGCGCTTCAGGGTCGCTTCGCCTCCGACGACGGCGACGACCATTTCGCCGCTGTCGGCCTTCCCGCGCCGGTTCACGACGATGAAGTCCCCGTCCTCCACGCCGTCCTCGATCATCGACTGCCCCGTCACCCGGAGGACGAAGTTCTCCCCCTTGCGGGTCAGGAGCTCCGGAACCGTCACCGATTCGTCTCCGGCCACGACCTCGATCGGACGTCCCGCCGCGATCCGGCCGAAGAGCGGGATCTCGACCGCGTGAGGCCGCCGCTCGTCCCCGGCCACGACGAGCGAGCGCCTCTTGTTCCAGTCCCGGGCGAGGACCCCCTTCTCAAGGAGAAGCCGGATGTGCTTCTGCAGCGTGCCGAAAGAGGAGAAGCCGAACTCCTCGCAGATCTCCCGTTGCGTCGGCGAGATCCCCCGCCGCTCCCGGTAGCTCCGGATGAAATCGACGATCTCCTTCTGCCTCTCGGTCAGTGTCGTCACCACATTCGCCTCCGCATGGGTCCCAGCCTGGGTCCATGAAGTCCGAATAAAATTAGATAGAAAGAAAGAAATGCCTAATATTTTCTTCTAAGGTGGTCCGCCAACTAGCGGACCACCCATCTGCAAATCTAGGCGTAACTTGACCGCAAGTCAAGAACATCCGGGGACCGGGGTGGCGGTCAGCTCCGGTAGTCCGCGTTCAGCGAGACATAAGGGTGCCCGAGGTCGCACGAGAGCTTCTCGGCGCTCGCCGATCCCGCTCCGAGATCCACGGTGACCGGGACCCGCTCCTTCGAGAAGAGGCGCGCCGCGTCCTTTTCCCGGTAGCGGGCGATGGTCCCCTTCGAGACGAGCGTCAGAGGTCCCACCGAAAGCGACACGTTTCTCTCGGAGAAGCGTGCTCCGCTCCGCCCCACGGCGGCGAGAATCCTCCCCCAGTTCGGGTCACCGCCGTGGAGCGCCGTCTTCACGAGCGGCGAGGTCGCGACGGCGTGGGCGGCGAGCTTCGCTTGCCGGGAGTTCCGGGCCCCGGTGACGTGGATCTCCATGACCCGCGTCGCCCCTTCGCCGTCGCGGACGATTTTCCAGGCGAGCCGGCGGCAGACTTCCGTTAGGGCCGCCACGAAGGTCCCGGCGTTGCGGGCACCGTCGAGGCGGGAATTGCCGAGGGCACCGGAGGCCATCAGGAGGACGGTGTCGTTCGTCGAGGTGTCGCCGTCGACGCTGATCGCGTGGAAGCTGGCGTCCGCCGCCGCCAGGAGGGCCGTCCTCAGGAATGACGGCGTCGCGGAGAGGTCGGTCATGACGAAGACGAGCATCGTCGCCATGTCGGGGTGGATCATCCCCGCCCCTTTCGCGATGCCGACGATCCGCCCCCGCCGGCCGTCGACGGCGAACGACGCCTCGGCCACCTTCGGCCCCGAGTCCGTCGTCAGGATCGCACGCGAGGACGGAACGGCCGACGACGACAGCCGGCACACGGCCTCCGGAAGCGCGGCACGGATCTTCTCGTCCGGCAGGACGACGCCGATGACGCCGGTGGAGGCGACGAAGATCTCGTCGGGAGAGCAGGCGAGGAGCTTGGCCGCGGCGCTCCGGACACTCCGGGCCGCGGCGAGGCCCGCCGCTCCCGTGGCCGCGTTGGCGCACCCCGCGTTCACGACGACGCCCCGGAGGCGCCCGCCGCTCTTCTTCAGGCCCTGCCGGGAGAGAACGACCGGCGCCGCCTGAAAGCGGTTCCTCGTGAAGACGGCGGCGGCATCGGCCCCGTCCGGGGCGACGAAGAGCGCGAGATCGGCGCTCCTCTTCTTCCGGACGCCGGCATCGACCCCCGAAGCGAGAAACCCGCCAGGCAGCTTCACCGGGTCCCTCTCTTCCGGAGCGCCGAGATCCTCCGGGCCGCCTCCCGAGCCGCGGCCGCCACTCGTGCCGGCGCCGTCCCCCCGGCCGCGCTCCGCTTGCGGAGCGCGCGGCCGGCGTCCAGCGAAGCGAGGTCCTTTTTCGTGATCTCCTGAGTCGCGCCGAGCGCGGCGAGCGGCACGCCGCACCGCTCCGACTCGGCGATCCGACGGCCGACGACCTCGTGCGCCTTCCGGAACGGGACGCCCCGGGCCGCGAGCGCGTCCGCGAGTTCGGTGGCGAGGAGCCGGTCGTCCGCGGCCGCATCCCGCATCCGGTCCCTGTCCAGCTCGAGCGTCCTGACGAGCTGCGAGAGGACCGGAAGGAGCGCGGCGAGAACGAGGTGAAGACGGAAGGCCGGCTCCTTGTCGAGCTGCAGGTCCTTGTCGTAGGCGAGCGGAAGCCCCTTGATGACGGCCAGGAGGCCGGCCAGCTCCCCGATCGCCCGCCCGGCATGACCGCGCGCAAGCTCGAGGAGGTCCGGGTTCTTCTTCTGCGGCATCCGCGAAGAGCCCGTCGCGAGCGCGTCCGGAAGCCGCAGAAACCCGGCCTCGTCAGACGAAAGGAAGATGACGTCCTCGCCGAGCCGCGAGAGGTGAACAAGAAGGAGCGCCGCGGCGAAGAGGTAGTCGGCAGCCGCGTCGCGGTCGGAGACGGCGTCGAGCGAGTTCGCCGACGGGCGGTCGAAGCCGAGCGCCTTCGCGAGGATTTCGCGGTCGATCGGGACCGGCGTCCCGGAGAGCGCGCCGGAGCCGAGCGGGCATTCGTTCGCCCGCTTTCGAGCCGCCGCGAGCCGGTCCGCGTCGCGCAGGAGCATCTCGACGTAGGCGAGGCACCAGTGACCGAACGTGACGGGCTCGGCCCGCTTGAGGTGTGTGTAGCCGGGCATCGGCGTGGCCGACTCGGCACGCGCGCGCGCCGCGAGCGCGGCGGCGAGGCCGAGAACGAGGGCGTGCGCCTCGTCGAACGCCCGCCGGAGCCAGAGGCGGAAGTCCGTGGCGACCTGGTCGTTCCTCGAGCGCCCGGTGTGGAGCTTCCCCGCGAGAGGCCCGAGCCGCCGCCGGAGCGTCCCTTCGACGAAGGAGTGGACGTCCTCCTCGGCGGACCCTGCAGGGATGCCGGCCTCGCCCGCCCCGCCGATGGCGCGGAGCCCCTTCACGAGCCTCGCGGTCTCGCGCGGCGTCAGGACCTTCGCGCGGCCGAGCGCCTCGGCCCACGCGATCGAGCCCGCCACGTCCTCAGCGAGGAGCGCGCGGTCGAAGCCGAACGAGTCGTTCAGCCTCCGAAGCGCCTCCGCGGGCGGCTCGGAGAACCGGCCGCCCCAGAGCGTGGCGCCCGCCGGGGGCTTCCTCAACCCTCGCCTCCGACGACGGCCGGATAGGGCGTGCCTCCCTTGGTGAGCCGGTCGCGCCCCTTCGTCGGGAGCCCGAAGAGACGGATGAATCCTTCGGAGTCCTTCGGCGTGAAGCCCGTCATGTCGAACGACGCGAGCGACGTCGAGTAGAGGGCGTAGGGCGAAGTCCGGCCGACGACGAGGCAGCTCCCCTTGTAGAGCTTGAGCGTGACGCTCCCGGTCACCGTCCGCGTCAGCTGCTTCATGAACGCATCGAGCGCCTCGCGCAGCGGCGAGAACCACTGCCCGAAGTAGACGAGCTCGGCGTACCGGGAGCCGAGCCGCTCCTTCTCGTGCGAGGAGTCGCGGTCGAGCGTGAGGGACTCGAGGGCCCGGAGCGCGGCGACGAGGATCGTCCCGCCCGGAGTCTCGTAGACCCCGCGCGACTTGATCCCGATGAGCCGGTTCTCGACGAGGTCGACCCGCCCGACCCCGTTCCGTCCGCCGATCTCGTTCAGCGTTTCGATCAGCGCCACCGGAAAGAGCGCTTTCCCGTTGACGGAGACGGGGATCCCCTGCTCGAAGCCGACCGTCACGCGCTCGGGGACGGACGGAGCCTTCTCGGGATCGACCGTGAGCTTGAACATCGACGCCTCGGGCTCGAAGCCCGGCTCCTCGAGCGGCCCCCCCTCGTGCGAGAGGTGCCAGAGGTTCCGGTCCCGCGAGTACGGCTCCTTCTTCGTGGCCGTGACGGGAATCCCGCGGGCCGCCGCGTAGTCGATCGCGTCCTCGCGGGAACGGATCTCCCACTCGCGCCAGGGCGCGATGATCACGAGCTCCGGCGCGAGCGCCTGGTACGTCAGCTCGAAGCGGACCTGGTCGTTCCCTTTCCCCGTGCAACCGTGGGAGAGCCCGTCGCACCCCGTCGCGAGTGCGATCTCGACCTGCTTGCGCGCGATGAGGGGGCGTGCGGCGGCCGTGCCGAGGAGGTAGTCGTGCTCGTAGACGGCCCCGGCCTTGAGGACCGGGAAGATGTAGTCCGTCGCGAACTCCGCCCGGGCGTCGATCAGGTGGAAGTCGCTGGCGCCGGTCTTCCGCGCCTTCTCGGCGAGGCCGACCGTCTCCTCCTTCTGCCCGACGTCGACGGCGACCGCCACGACCTCGCAGCCGTAGTTTTCCTTGAGCCAGGGAATGATTATCGAGGTGTCGAGCCCGCCCGAGTAAGCGAGGGCGACCTTCCGGACCCTGGGCCTGTTCGTGCTCACGCGCTTGTCTCCTTGAGGATTTCGTCGAGGGTATCGAGGAAGCCGCGGAGGGCCGCCTTCGGGACGACATAGGGCGGAAGGAGCCGGAGCACCTTCGACCGCGCCGTCCCGACGACGTAGCCCTTCGCGAGGAGTTTCTTCTGGACGGGTGAGGCCTCGCGGTCGAGCTCGATCCCCCAGATCAGGCCGCGGCCGCGAACGTCCGTGATCGCCGGCTGCTTCTTCTTCAGCCGGCGTGCCGCCTTCCCGAACCAGGTTCCGAGCGCGCCGACCCGCTCGAGCAGCCCGCCATTCTCGATCTCGTCGAGAACCACGAGCCCGAGGCGGCAGGCGACGGGGTTCCCGCCGAACGTCGTCCCGTGGAGGCCCGGCTTCAGGAGGCCGTCGAGGGCGGGACCGGAGAGGACCGCGCCGAGCGGGAGTCCGGCGCCGAGGGGCTTGGCGAGCGTCACGAGGTCGGGGACGACGCCGAGCTCCCGGAAGACGAAGAGGTGCCCCGTCCGGCCGAGCCCGCTCTGAATCTCGTCGAGGACGAGGAGCGCCCCGACTCGGTCGGCGGCCCGGCGGGCCGCGGCGACATACCCGGCGGTGAGCGGGATGATCCCCCCCTCGCCGAGGATCGGCTCGAGGACGATCGCGGAAGTGTCGGGCGTGACGGCGGCCTCGAGCGCGGCGACGTCGTTCGGCGCGACGAAGACGGCCGACGGGACGAGCGGCTCGAAGGGGGTCCGGTACGGCTCGTGCCCCGTGATCGAGAGCGCCCCGAACGTCCGGCCGTGGAAGCCCTCCTCCATCGCGACCACCCGCGAGCGGCCGGGGTTCTTCAGCCGCGCGAACTTCAGCGCCGCTTCGATCGCCTCCGCTCCCGTGTTGCAGAAGAAGACACGCGACAGGCCCGACGCGCGGACGAGCCGCTCGGCGAGCAGCCCCTGCGCCGGAATGAAGAAGAGGTTCGAGACGTGCCAGACGCCCGTCGCCTCCTCCTTCATCGCTTTCACGAGTCGGGGATGGCGGTAGCCGAGGGCGTTGACGGCGATCCCGGCCAGGAGGTCCCAGTACTCTTTGCCGTCGGCATCGACGAGCTTCGCCCCCTTCCCCGACCGGGGATGGAAGGGTGTCCGGGCGTAGGTGGGAAGAACGTGGGTGCGGTCCCGCTCCTCCACGGCGGCGGGGGTGAGGCTCTCGGGGGCGTCAGACAGCGGCAAGGCAGGTTCCTCCGGTTCCGTCCGCGAGCGCCGAGGGGTGGCTCTCCGGACCGGCGATGACGACCCGCACGACGCCGGCGTGGACGGCGTCGAGACAGGCCAGTAGCTTCGGGCGCATTCCGCCGCCGACCGTGCCGGAGCGGATGAGGCTCCACGCGGCGGCGGGATCGAGGGTGGGGACGAGCTTCCCCTCGGCGTCGAGGAGGCCCGCGACGTCCGTCAGGAAGACGAGCGTCTCGGCGTGGAGCGCCGAGGCGAGCGCCGCGGCTGCCGAGTCGGCGTTCACGTTCAGGAGCGTCCCCTCGCGGCCGAGCGCGACGGACGCGACGACGGGAAGGAGCCCCGCTCCGAGGACCGCGGAGAGGAGTATCGGGTTCGAGTAGGTCACGCGCCCCACGAAGCCGAAGTCGACGCCGTCGACGCGCGGGTGGAACTCGGCCCAGAGCGTGTCGCCGTCCGCGCCCGAGAGCCCGGCCGCCAGGATCCCGAGCGACCGGAGCTCGGCGATGAGCGACTTGTTCACGACTCCGGAGAGGACGGAGACGACGACGTCCAGAGTCTCGGGATCGGTGATCCGGAGGCCACGATACGTCTTCTTAGGGATCTTCAGTGCCTGCAACGAGGCGTCGATCCGTTTGCCTCCTCCGTGGACCACGACGATCTTCTTCCCCGCCGTCCAGCGAGCAGCGATCGCGCCGAGCGCCTTCTCGCGGAGAGCCCGCTCCTCGAGGAGGCTTCCGCCCAGCTTCACGACTGTCAGTCCCGGGATGGGGGCCTTCGCCGCGTCGTTCACAGGAGCCCATCCGTCTCCGGAAACCCGAAGACCCGGTTCATGTTCTGGACGGCCTGCGACGCGGCCCCCTTCAGGAGATTGTCGATCACGGAGACGAGGACGGCCCTCCGGTTCCCTGGCAGGAGCGCAAATCCGATGTCGCAGCGCGGCGTTCCGACGACGCCCGAGAGTTCCGGAAGCTCGCCCTGCGGGAGGATGCGGACGAACGGAGCCTTCTCGTAGAAAGCGTAGGCGGACGCGAGCGACTCCGGAGAGACCGGCGACGGAAACGAGACGTGGATCGTGGAGAGGATCCCGCGGACCACCGGAAGGAGGTGCGGGACGAAGACGAAAGGGGCGTCGGAGGAGATCCCGAGCCCCTGCCGCATCTCGGGCTCGTGCCGGTGGGTGCCCGCGCCGTACACTTTGAAGTTCCCGGAGAGCTCGGCGAACGAGAAGGCGACGTCGCTCTTCTTCCCCGCTCCCGAGACTCCGCTCTTGCTGTCGCAGACGACCGGCTGCGCGGGATCGAGGAGACCGAGGACCGGGCGGAGCGCGAGGAGGACCGAGGTCGGATAGCACCCCGGGTTCGCGACGAGGCGTGCACCCGAGAGCTCGGGGCCGCACCATTCCGTCAGGCCGTAGACGGCCTCCGCCAGAAGCTCGGGAGCGGGGTGGGAAAAGCCGTACCACGCCGGGTAGGCCGCCGGGTCGCGGAGACGAAACGCCCCCGCAAGGTCGATCACGCGAACGCCGCGGGCAAGGAGCTCCGGGCCGATCTCGGCCGAGGTCTCGTTCGGCGTCGCGAGGAAGGCCATCTCCGCTCCGCACCGCACGAGAGCGTCCGGCGAGAACGGAACCGCGTCCGGTCCGCTCAGACCGAGGAGCGCCGGATGGAGAGTCCCGAACGGCACGGCGCCGTCCTTCTTTCCGGAGGAGAAGACCGCGGCGAGCGCGACGCGCGGATGACGCCAGAGGAGGAGGGAGAGCTCGCCGCCGGAATACCCGGTGGCGCCGACGACGGCGACCTTCTTCACGCCTCACCCTTTCGTGAGGAGCGGGGACGCTGCAGAATCTCGTTGAGCCCCGCGGCGAGCCTCACGGCCGTCTCAGGGGAGACGGTGGCGAGGAAGACCGTGTCGTCGCCCGCGATCGACCCCACCACATCGGGAAGTTCGGCCTGGTCGATGGCGAGGCCGACCGGATGGGCGGCGGCGGGGGGCGTCCGGACGACGACCAGAGTGTGAGCGGTCGCCACGCTCCGGACGTACGTGCGAAGCGTACGTTCGAAACGGGACGCGGCCTGCTCCCGCGGGGGAGCTGACGCGGAGATTCCTCCGGCGGCGTCCGGAGCGACGTAACCGGTCGCGGTCTTCGCGAGCCCGAGGTCCCGGAGATCCCGCGAGAGCGTCGGCTGCGCCACGTGAAAGCCGCGGCTCGCGAGCCGGCGCTGCAGCTCGTCCTGCGAGTGGATCGATTCCCCGCGAACGACCCGGAGAATCTCGTCCCGGCGGCGGAGGGCTGCGTGACCCGAATGACTATTCACAATATAGAATATTAATTCACATCAGGAGGCGCGTCAACTCTTTCTTTCGAAAGGAGCAAGAGCGAAAGAACACTTCGTATGTCCGATGAATCGTGAGGGTTCAATATTCCATTAGGGAGATCGGCGATTTCTCCTAATAAAATAAGGATACTCGCACTGAAAATACCTCGAGAGAGCGCAAGGACTAGAATCTTCGCCGTCAGAGAGCCAGGGGACTTCAGAAGAATGGCGCGTTTTCAGTACCCCGCGGACGCGGACCTCGGTCGGCTTCCGGACAAGCTGCGGCGTTTCTTCCTCTCGCGCGGAGTCCGGACCGAGGACGACGCCAGGGATCTCGCGCAGGAAACGCTTCTCCGCGTCTTCCAGAGGATGACGCGGGGCGAGATTCTTGAGTCGCTCGAGGCCTACTCCCTCGGGGTCGCCAAGAACGTCTTCCTCGAGTACTGCCGGCGGATCGCCCGGACGAGCCTGCACGACGGCATCAGCGGTGCCGTCCAGATCGCCGGGAACCAGGACCCCCTCTCCGACGCCCTCGTCTCGAGCCGGGCGCTCCGGTTCCGGCGGGCGCTCGATCTCCTCCCGGCCCGGATGAGGGCTCTCCTCGTCCGCCGCTTCGTCGAGGAGGTCCCGTCCCGCGCGATCGCGCGCGAGGAGGGGATCTCGACCGACGCCGTCGACATGCGCGTCTACCGTGCCAAACGGGAGCTCCGCAAGCGGATGGACGCCGAGAAGTACCAGAAGCCGCGAAGCGGGCGCGACGCGGGAGAACCGGCGCCGTGAGCCCCGCCGCCCCGACCGCGGGCGAGATCCGCGACTACCTTCTTCGGCGACTTTCCGAGCCTCGCCGTGCGCTTCTGGAGGAGCAGTACTTCCGGGACGACGCGGTCCTCGAACGCGTCGAGGATGCCGAAGACGAGCTCGTCTCGGACTACGTCCTCGGCCGCCTCGCCCCTCCGGAACGCGCCTCGTTCGAAGCGTCGCTTCTCGACTCTCCCTACTACCGGGATCGCGTGGAGACGACGACCCAGATCCGCCTTCGGCTGAACCGCCTCGACGCCTTCCGGAAAGGGAAGCCTCCCCTCACGAGCCGGCTCTTCGCCGGGCGCTCCGGGATTCTCATTGCCGCCTCGTTCCTCTTCGTTCTCTTCCTCGCGGCCCTCGTCTCGGCAATCCGGCTGAAGCGCGATCTCGAGACGGCGACGTACGCCCTGGCCGAGAAGACATCCTCAGACGCCGAGCGCATCGTCGTCCTCCCCGCCGGTCCCGGCAGCGTCCCCGCCGTCCGCGTCCGGCGGACGGTCCGCGAACGCCTCGTCCTCGTCCTCCCCCGGCCTCTCCTTCCGGAGGGCGTCCGGACGTGGCGCGCCGTGCTCCGAATCGGGGAGCGGGAAGTCTGGGAAAGCGGCCCGCTCCCGGCCGCAGGTCCCGGAGAAGGGGATCTCATGCTTCGCCTTCCCGCCGGCCAGCCGGCGCCCGGCCACTACGTGCTGCTGGCCGCGGCCGACGGCGATCCGGGAGTGCCCCGCACCGTGGCTTCACTCGACGTCTTCGAGTCGCCTCTTTAGCTTCTCTCGCTTCTCTCGCTTCTCTCGCCCCGGCGAGGCGGGTTCCCGCCTTTTTCCCGGAGCGCCTCGAGAAAGAGGTCGGCGAACTGCGCTCCGAGTTCGCTCGGTGACGCCGCACCACCGGGCCGGTACCACCGCCCGATCCAGTTGATCGATCCGAGGATCGCGAACGCCGTGAGCTTCGGGTCTACCGGACGGAAGAGCCCCGCGCGGACGGACGCCGAGATGAGATCGCGCAATCCCCGGTCGTAGCGGTCGCGTCCGGCGACGACGGCGGCACGGGACGCGGGGCGGAGCGCGTCCAGCTCCAGTGCGAGAGCCGTTCCGTGGAACTTGTCGACCTGGATCCGGACGTGCTCCTCGATCAGCCTTCGGAACTTTTCGTCCGGGGGCATCTCCGAGGCGCGCACCGCCTCGAGCGCCTCCAGCACGGCGTCGAGGGCGACCGTGTGGCAGAGCGCGAGGATCTCTTCCTTGTCGCGAAAGTAGTAGTAGAGGCTCCCGCGCGTCCGATGCAGCGCCCGCGCGATCTCCGCCATCGACGTGCCGTGGAATCCGCGCGCCGCGAAGGCGCGGACGGCGCTCTCGAGGATCCGGAGGCGCCTGGCGTCGCGCTTTCTCTGGACGTGGGCGGATGGTCGGCGCGCGGGATCGGGCCGGGGACGCCGCGGGAGAGGGGCCGTCACGGCACCAATCGTCTCACGCCGCCGGGGGATGAAGAGATGGTCGGGGCGAGAGGATTTGAACCTCCGACCCCACGGTCCCGAACCGTGTGCGCTACCAGGCTGCGCTACGCCCCGACCTGAAACGAGGGAGGCGGAAGATACCATTCCGGGGCCGCTTCGCGCCACTTCAACGGGGAGACGGCGCGAGGGACTCCTCGACGGAGGCGGGTCGGCCGCCCCTCCGCGGGTCCGCAACGCCGAGAAGCGTGCCGTCCTTCTCGAAGGACGCTGCGTTCACGGCGCCGAGGCGTCCCCACGTGGCCGTGCCGCTCCGCTCGTGGACGTGGTGTCCCCGCGCGCGGAGCGCCTCCTTCAGCGCCTCCGGAAAGACCCCCCGCTCGACCTCGAGCCGGTCCGGAATGTGCTGGTGGTGGATCCGGGCCGAGGCGACGGCATCGGGGAACGGCAGGCCGAGCGGACCGGCGTCGAGAAAGACCTGGAGAACCGAGGAAGGGATCGTCGAGCCTCCCGGCGAGCCGAGGACGAATCGAGGCCGCCCGTTCTCGAGGACGACGAGCGGCGTCATCGACGAGGCTGGGCGGGCGCCCGGGCGGACCGCGTTTGCCGCTCCCTGGACGAGTCCGAAGAGGTTCGGGAGCCCCGGATGGACCGCGAAGTCGTCCATCTCGTCGTTCAGGAGGACCCCGACGCCCGGGACGACGTCTCCGTTGCCGAACGTCTCGTTCAACGTGCAGGTCATTGCGACCGCTCCGCCTCCTGCCGTCGCGACGGAGAGGTGCGTCGTGCTCGTGCCACCGTCTGCGACGCCTCCGGGGCGGATCGACGAGGACGGTGTCGCCTTCCACGGGTCGATGGACGCCCCGAGCGCGGCGAGGCGGGCAGGCGTGAGGAGGCGCGCCAGGGGTATCGGCACGCAGTCGGGGTCTCCGATGAACTCGTTCCGGTCCGCGAAGGCGCGCCTCTCCGCCTCCGCGATGAGGTGGAGGCGCAGGTCCGCGGGGAGGGTCGCGAGGTCTCCCGCCGCCACCTCAAGCTGGGCGAGGATCGACTGGAGAAGGACGCCTCCCGCCGACGGGGGCGGCATGGTGACCAGCCTCCATCGGCGATAGTCGAAGATGAACGGCGGACGAAAGAGCGGAACGTACCCGGCGAGATCCGCCTCGGAGAGGACGCCTCCCGTCGCCCGGACGCGCGCAGCGATCCGCTCGGCGATCGCACCGAGGTGAAAGGCGTCCGGACCTCCCGCCGCGATCGCCTCGAGCGTCGCACCAAGCTCCGGCTGCAGGAGGCGGGCTCCGGCGGGGATGGGGACTCCTCCCGGATAGAAGATCCGCCTCGTCTCCGGAAAAGCCGAGATCCTCGCGGCCTCCTGCTCGAGGTCCGCCGTGAGCCATTCCGGAACCGCGAAGCCGTCCCGCGCGAGCGCGACGGCCGGCTCGACGAGACGGCGCCACGGGAGACGCCCCAGCGTTGCGTGGAGAAGGGCCAGCCCGCGGACCGTCCCCGGCGTGGCGACCGAGAGGCCGCCCGAAAGCGAGGCATTCCCGCGAGGCGATCCGTCGGGAAGGAGGAAGCTCTTCTCCCACGTGCCGGCTGGCGCCGTTTCCCGGAAATCGAGCGCCCAGAAGACGCCGTCCTCCGTCCGGATGACGGCAAAGCCTCCCCCGGCGAGGTTCCCTGCCTCGGGGTAGGTCACCGCGAGGGCAAATGCCGTCGCGACGGCCGCGTCGACGGCGTTCCCTCCGTCGGCGAGGACGGCGGCTCCGACCTGAGACGCGTTCCTCTCTGCCGACGAGACGACGCCCCGACGCGACGAGACGGTCCGCGCGGGACCGTACGGCTCCCGAGGAACTCCAGGCGGGCTCTCGACGGCCGGCACCGAAAGAGGGAGCGCGAGGGCCAGAATCGTGGCCGAGAGTGTCCAGACGGCCAGCCGCGACGTCCGTCGCCTCGAGTCCGGTCCCGGGAACACCGTGCGCCGCCGTCCTACTCGAGCGCCATCGACAGCTTTAGATCGTCGAGGGTCGCGAGGACGAACGAGCGGCGGACACCCTCGGAAAGCTCCACCCGCAAGGTCCCGTAGCTGCGATGGGACCCGTCGGCGGAGAAGACCCACGCCCGGATTTCGCCCGACCGCGACGGGAGTTCGACGTCCGCCTCGATCTGCCCTCCCGGCCGGCTGCCGAAGTCGAAGCTGCGGCGGAGGATCTGCGTCCCGTTCATCCGGACGAAGAGCGTACCGGAGGTGAAGGAGCTTCGAAGGGTGATTCGAAGCGGCGGGCCGCCAGCCGGCTCCGGAGCCGTGCCGGCTGCCGCCGGAGCCGTCACCGGCCGTTGGACGCTCAGGGTCTTCAGACGCGCTTCCGACCTCCGCCGCTCCGCGCGGGGAAGCCGGCGGATCGCCTCGACCGCGGCCCGCTGGATCCCCGTGGCTTCCGGGTGGCCCGGATCGAGCGCCAGCGCCGCCTCGGATTCCACCTGCGCACGGGGAAAGTCTCCTTCGGCCTGCGCCCCCTTCGCGGCGGCGAGATGCCGCGCGACCTCGACCGCCGTCCGCTCGCGCTCGGCCTTCCTGGCGATGAGGCGGTCGACCTTCACGAGCGCCTCCCTGGCCGAGTTCGACTCGGGCGCCAACTGGGCGAGACGGAGGAACGTCTGACGGGCCTCCTCGAGCTTCCCGTCCGCGAGAGACCGGTTCCCCTCTTCGTGAAGCCGCTTCTTCTCGGAGACGGCTGCCTCCGCCGCGGCGACTTCTCGCTCGCCCGTCGGCACGATTTGCCGGCTCTTCGCAAAGAGAAAACCGACGACGAGAAGCGCCGGCAGGACGACGGCCGCAACGATCGCTTCCACCCAGCGCCGGTTCACCTCGCGCCGCAGGAGCCCTGCGATTGCCGCGTGCTCTCCCGCCGGTTCGGGGGGCGCCTCCAGGCGCGAGGGCCCCGTGCGGTCCCGCCCGGCCGCGGGGCGTGGCGCCTCCATCCTCGCCGGGGCGGTTCCCTCCTTCGCCGGGAGGGGAGCAGGCATCTCGACCCTCAGCGGCGCGGTCCTCTCCTTCACGGGTGGAGGCGGCGGAAGCGGTGCCGGGGATCCGAGCACGGTCTCATCGGTCGGGGGCCAGGAGAGTCGCACGGACGCGGCGGCCGGCGGCGACGGCGCCGCAGGCCGCGGAAGAGAAGCGGGCTTCGCCACCTGCGGCGCGGCCGAGGCTCGGAGCGATCCCGTGGCTTCGGGCGGAAGCGCCGGAGGGCGGGGTCCCGGGCCGGCCCCGTCGGGGAGGGCCGGGGGGGTGACGAGGGCCCCGCGCCGGGCTGGCGATTCCGGCTCTGCGCCCTTCGGCAGCGTCGACGTGTCGAGCGACGGCACGGGCCGGAAAACGGGCCGCGGGGTGTCCGTCGGGCGGAGCGCTTCCTTCTCGTCGGGTTTCGGCGCAGGGACCACCGGCCGCGCCGAGGAGACCGGGTTCGTGCTGAGCGAAGTCTCCTTGAGGGAGAGCTGCTCTCCGGACGGGCGCTTCTTCGGTCCCCGCGGAAGGTCCGTGATCATCGTCCCCGGAGAGGAGGGGACCGGCTCGCGCGCGGTCTGCTCTCGCGGTGCCTCGCGCGGTTGAGGTCTCTTCATCGCGTCCGTGTCGAGGCTCCAGTCGGGCGCGGACCGGTCCAGATCCAGCATCGGCGTGGAGCCGACGAGCTGCGGATTCAGGTCCTCCCGCCGCCGGGCGAGCGCCTCGAGGAGCCCGGTGGGGTCGGGAGGCGACGCCGTCGGGATCCGGACGGTCGTCTCAGGGGCCGGAGGCCGTACGATCGTCGTCGTCGACGCCGGCGCCTCGACCGGGGCCACCGACCCCAGATTTTCGGCCTGCGCGACCATATCTCCGAGGTCGCGGATGAGCTGGTACTCCGCCTGCCGGGCCCCGAGCTCGGCGAGCGCCTGCCCGAAGTCGGCGGCCCGCTGGTAGCGGGCGGCCGGGTCCTTCGCGAGCGCCTTCGCCACGACCGGCTCGAAGTCGCTCGGGATGACCGCGTCTACCGTCTGAAGGCGCGGGTACTCCTCGTGGACGATCTTGTAGGAGATCGACGTCACATTGTCGCCGAGGAAGGGCTTGCGCTTTGTCAGAAGCTCGTAGAGGACGACGCCGAGCGAGAAGATGTCGCTCCGTCCGTCCACGGTTTCGCCCGTCACCTGCTCGGGCGACATGTAGTTCGGGGTCCCGAGGAACTGCCCCGTCTCCGTGAGGCTCGAGGTTTCGATCTTCGCGATCCCGAAGTCCGTGATCTTCACGCTCCCGTCGGGTGTGATGATGATGTTGGCCGGTTTGACGTCGCGGTGGACGATCCCCTTGCGGTGGGCGTAATCGAGGGCCGCGGCGACCTCGGAGATGATCTCGGCGGACCGGTCGAAGGGGAGGCGGTCCTTCTCGCGGATGATCTGCTTGAGGTTCTTCCCTTCGACGTACTCCATGGCGATGAAGGAGGTCTCGTCCTCCTCGCCGACGTCGTGGACGGTCACGATGTTCGGGTGGGAGAGCGTCCCGGCGGCCTGCGCCTCCCGGAGGAAACGCTCGTTGAACTCGCGCTGCTCGATGTCGTCCTCGGCCGCGACGCGAATCGTCTTCAGCGCGACGAGCCGCCCGATGACCGGATCACGGCCGAGATAGACGACGCCCATCGCGCCCTTCCCCAGTTCGCGCACGACCTCGTACCGGCCGAAGCGCTTCGGGAGGTTTGCGGTGGACGAGCCGGACTCGGCGGGCAAACGACCTCCCCCGGACCCCCAAGTCCGGGATCCTTCACAGTTCCCCGAAAAATTCTATCAGGCAATCGCCTCCGAAATACGTCCGTTCTCTGATCGCCTCTTCCTATAATCGCCCCTCGCCCCGGAGCGCCATGAGAGGAAGCCCTGAATGAAAGTATTTCCCGCCTCGGCCATCCACAACGTCGCCCTCGTCGGGCACAACGGCGTCGGCAAGACGACGCTCGTCGCCGCTCTCCTGCACGAGGCCGGCGCCACTGCGCGATTCGGTCGCGTGGAGGACGGCGCCGCCCCCACCGATTTCGACCCGGAGGAGGTCGAGCGGAAGATCTCGATCGGCCTCGCCGTCGCCTCGCTCGAGTGGAAGAAACGGAAGATCAACCTGATCGACACGCCCGGCTACGGCATTTTCGTCTCGGAGATGGTCTGCGGCATGCGCGCCGCCGACGCCGTGATCCTCGTCGTCGACGCGGTCGCGGGCGTGCAGGTACAGACCGAAAAGGCCTGGAAGGTGGCCGACGAGCTCGGGCTCCCGCGTCTCGTGGTCGTGAACCGGATGGACCGCGAGAACGCCGACGGCGGCCGCGTGATGGACCAGCTCCAGAAGAAGTTCGGCCGCGTCTGCGTCGCCGCCGAGGCCCCGATCGGACGGGAGAAGGGGTTCCGCGGCGTCATCGACCTGATCTCGATGCAGGGTTACCTGACGGACGAAGGGGGAAAGACGGCAGCCGGGCCGATTCCAGACGAGTTCGCCGCCGACACCGCCGCCCTTCACGAGGCGCTCGTCGAGATGGTGGCCGAGGGCGACGACAAGCTGATGGAGCTGTTCTTCAACCAGGGGAACCTGACCGAGGAGCAGATGCACCCGGCCCTCCGCGCCGCGATCCGGTCCCGGAGAATCGCGCCGGTCCTCTTCACGGCCGCCGGCAGCCACGAGACGGGCGTCGAGAAGCTGCTCGACGAGATCGTCGACCTCCTCCCGACCTCGGACGGCTTCCAGTCCGTCGCGAAGGGGAAGGACGGGAAGAGCGAGGCGCTCGCCGTCGACCCCGCCGGCCCGCCCGCCGCCTACGTCTTCAAGACGATCTCCGACCCCTTCGCCGGGCGCCTGACGCTCTTCCGCGTCGTTTCGGGCACCTTCAGGCCGGATACCACCTACGCGAACACGACGCGCGAGGTCTCGGAGCGGTTCGGCCCGCTCTTCTCGCCGCTCGGCAAGCAGCAGCAGACCGTCCCGGAGGTCCCCGCGGGCGACATCGGAGGAATCGCGAAGCTGAAGGAGACGCTGACGGGCGACTCCCTCTCCGCGAAGGACAAGCCGTTTCTCTTCTCCCCGATCGAGTTCGCCGAGCCGGCAATCTCCTTCGCGATCGAGCCGAAGGCGAAGGGGGACGAGGACAAGATCTCCGCCGCGATCCACAAGCTCGTCGAGGAAGACCCGTCTCTCCGGTTCTCGCGCGATGCCGACACGCACCAGTTCCTCCTCTCCGGTGCCGGTCAGCTCCACGTCGAGATCGCCGTCTCCCGGATGAAGCGCAAGTCGGGCGTCGAGGTCATCCTCCACCCGCCGAAGGTCCCCTACCGCGAGACGATCACGCGCTCGGCCGAAGGGCACGGCCGCCACAAGAAGCAGACGGGGGGCCACGGCCAGTTCGCCGACTGCAAGATCCGGATCAAGCCGCTTTCCCGGGGCGCGGACTTCGAGTTCGATGACGACACCTTCGGCGGCTCGATCCCGCGCGGGTTCATCCCGGCGATCGAGAAGGGGATCCAGGACGTCCGGAGGCGCGGGTACCTCGCCGGCTTCCCGATGGTCGACTTCCGCGTCGAGGTCTACGACGGCCAGTACCACGATGTCGACTCGTCGGAGATGGCATTCAAGATCGCCGGCTCCCTCGCCTACAAGGACGCCATGGAGCGGGCGCGGCCCACGATCCTCGAGCCGATCATGAAGATCGCGATCCAGGCCCCGCAGGAGTACATGGGCGACCTCATGGGCGACCTGACGAGCCGCCGCGGGCGTCCTGCGGGAATGGAGACCGCCGGGGACGACGCCGTCATCCGCGCCGACGTTCCGCTCGCCGAGATGATCGCGTACGCCCCCGTCCTCCGCTCTATCACGCAGGGGCGCGGCTCCTTCACGATGGAGATGGACCACTACGAGGAGGTCCCGCGCCCGATCCAGGAGAAGTTGATCGGCGACTACCAGAAGACCCGCAAGGCCGAGGTCGTGGAGGAGTAGCCGGAGCCCGCCTCAGGAGAGACGGGTGACTCCCGGGACGCCGTCGAATCCGGCGTCGAAGGTCAGAATCTCGGTCACGCCCTGTTCCTCCATGACTGCGAGGTGCAGGGCGTCGCGCGCGGACAGCCTCCGCCGGGCGAGGACGATCGCCTTGGCGCGGTTCACCGTGGACCCCTCGACCGGGAACACCTCGTCGACGACGCCAAGGAGGGCGTCGAAGGCCGGCTGGATCATCTCCCGCCGGTCGATGGCCGCGTACCGGTGGAGGATCTCCTGCATAACCTCCGCGTCGGTCACGAGGCGGCGTCGCTCGGAGATGAGCTGCTCGAGGATCCTCTGCGCGTCGACCTTGTGCGGATGAGCGGATCCGACGAGGTACATCGGGAGATTCGAGTCGACGAGGATCACCCGCTCGATCCGTAGCCCTTCTCGATCTCGGAGAGCATCTGCCCGATCTCCGCGGTGGGACCCTGGTGTCGCGCTCCCCGGCGGACCGCCCCGAGCTTCTCTCCGACGTCCCCGAGAGGCTCCCGGCGCCGCGCCTCCCGGAGGGCGCCGCGCACCCACTCCGCCACGGTCATCCGCTTCGTGCGCGCTGCACGCTGGATCTCGCGGAGCTCGGGCTCGTCCAGAAGGACCTGCAGGCGCTTACTCACTCCAATGAGTCTATCAGACTCCCTGGAAGATGAAGCGCCTTCCCCTGCTCGCGCTCACGCCCCGTGGACCCCGGGCTTGGACGTCACGATGAAGTCGTGGAGGATCCTCACGTCTTCCGAGGTCGCGGCGAGATCGGCGAGCCCCGCGAGGAGCGCCGTGTGGTCGTGCCGGTTCCGGTGGAGAAGCCGGTAGGCCTTCTGGAGCGCCTTGACCCGCTCGTCGGAGAAGCCCTTCCGCGCGAGGCCGACGCTGTTGATCTTCCAGGCCTTCGTCTCGCGCTCCGACGACGTCCAGCAGAACGGCAGGACGTCCTTGTTGACGGGCGTGAAGGCGCCGAGGAAGGCATGGCGGCCGACCCGGAGGAACTGCTTGACGACACAGAAGCCGCCGACGATCGCGTCATCCTCGACGACGCAATGCCCCGCGAGGGACGCGGCGTTCGCGAAGACCGTCCGGCTCCCGATCGTGCAGTCGTGCGCGATGTGCACATACGACATGAAGAAGTTGTCGTCGCCGATGACCGTCGTCCCGTGTCCGTTCATCGTCCCCCGGTGGGCGGTCGAGAACTCCCGGAAGATGTTCCGGTTCCCGATGACGAGCGTCGTCGGCTCCCCCTTGTACTTCAG
>JBBIPB010000019.1:0-29135 GCA_037443065.1 Acidobacteriota bacterium
AGCCGACGCCCCCGACGTCGAGGAGGACCCGGTCCGGCTGGACCTCGACGAGCGTGCCCGAGAGCCTTGCGATCATGCTGCTCCGGGACAGTCTAGCGGGAAGCCGGGCGGATCGGCGTCAGGCCTTCGGATCGAACCGGCGGAGCACCTCACGGTTGACCTCGATCTTCCGCTCGGCCCGCTGCCGCTGGAGAAGCGCCTGGAGGAGACGCGACGCCTTCTGCGACCGGAGCGACTCCCGAAGCTTCTCCTTCTGCGCCTCGAAGGCCGCCTTGTCGAACAGCGTCCTCTCCACGACCCGGATCAGGACCGCGCCCCGCTCGCCGAGGCCCACGGGCCCCTTCACGTCGCCCGCGTTCCCCTCGAACGCGGCATCGAGAACCGCCTTCTGGGCTCCGAGGCCCGGGATCGGCCCGGCCTTGCCGAAGCTCTCCGGCTTCTCGACCTTCAGCTTCAGCTCCTTCGCCACTCCCTCGAGCGAGCCGGCCTTCGCGAGTGTCTGCTTGAGCGTCAGGACCGCGGCGTCCTCCTGCTTCTTTCGCGTCAGGTCGGCGATCACCCGCGCCTTCACCTCGGAAAAGGGCGGGATCCCCGACGGTCGCGTCTCGGCGAGCTTCACGAGCGCTTCGCCGCGGGCCGTCGTGACCGGCGGCGAGACTTCTCCCGGCTTGAGCGCGAAGAGGATGGACGAGAACTCGGGGTTCGGCCCGAGCCCCACCGCGGCGTCGGTCCGCGCGAGGAACTCCGTCTCGTCGAATGCCACGGGGCCGGTTGCGAGCTTTCGGAGGTCGTCATCGGAGGGCTTCCCCATCTTCGCGATCTTGTCGGAGAGGTCGCGGGCGAGGCGGCGCGCCTCCTCGGTCGCGCGCTGCTCCGTGAGGCGCGCGCGAATGGCTGCGCTGACCTCGAAGAGGGGCTGGACACGCGGGGGGATCTTCTCCTCGACCTGGATGACGTGATAGCCGAATGCGGACTTCACGGGCCCGACGATCTCCTTCGGCTCCCCGCCGAACGCGGCGTCCTCGAACTCCTTCACCATCTGCCCGTGGCCGAACGTGCCGAGCTCGCCTCCGGCGGCCTTCGACCCCGGGTCGTCCGACTCTGCCCGCGCGAGGGCGGCGAAGTCTGCGCCGGCCTTGAGTTTCTTCACGGCGGCCTCGGCCTTCGCACGCGCAGCGGCGTCGGTCCGGGCGTCGGCCTTGTAGAGGATGTGCCGGGCCCGGACCTCCTCACCCTTGCGGTAGGTGTCGGCGTTCGCGTTGTATTCGTTCTGGATGTCGGCGTCGGAGACCTGGAGGCTCGCCCGGATCTTCGCGGTCTCGACGAGAAGGTACTTCGCCTTCCGCTTCTCCCCCTGCAGGTAGCTCGCGGAGTTGGCCTTGTAGTACGCCTCGGCCTCCGCGTCGGAGACCCCTCCCGGCACGGCGGCCGGGGGAGGCAGGAGAACGTACTCCACCCGGGCCTTGACGTTCCGGGCCGCGAAGTCCTCCTCCACCTCGCCGTCGCCCACGAAGACGGAGTCGGAGAGGAACCGGTTCAGCTTCTCGAGGAGGATTCCGTCCCGCGTCTCGGCCTCGAAGGCTTCCGGCGTCCGGCCGATCGACGCGAGCATCCGCTTGTAGGCGGCCTCGCCGACGAAAACGCCGTCCCGCACGAAGATCGGCCGTCCCTGCTGGTCCTTGTAGCCGAAGATCTTCGCCGTCAGCTCGGCGTCGGTCACCGAGAGCCTCAGGCGGTGGGCCTCCTCGCGAAGGAGCCGCCGGTCGATGAGCCCGTTCAGGACCTGATCTGGCAGGTTCATCATTTTCAGCAGCTCCGGGCTGAAGTTCTTCCCGTAGAGCTGCCGGTAGCGGTCCTCGGCGTCGCGGTACTCGCGCTGGAACTCCGCGATGGGGATCGTCGTCCCGCCGATGCGGGCGACCCAGGTCGGGTCGCCGCCGCGCCCTGCCGATCCCATCCCCCAGTCGACGAAGACGAAGAGGATGAAAACGGCGATGACCGCCCAGAGGATCCATTTGAGGTTGTGGAAGTTCTGACGAAGTGTGGTGAGCATCGTGTCTCCGGGCGGCGGGGCGTCGCCGCAGGAGGCGGCCCCCTTTCGTCGAGCGAAGCACCGACGATACGCTAGAATGACTTTTCCGCGCAAGCCTCTCTCTGCGCGGGTGTTATGGCGAGGAAGCCCGACGACGGCATCGAGTCGAGACTCGACTGGTATTACGTTTCGCGGAGCGGCGTCTACCGCGCGCTGCTGGCGTTCTTCGTTCTCGCCGGACTCGTCGTCCTCGGAATCTGGTGGGTTTCGAACCGCGACGCGAACGTTCAGGAGCGGGTTCGCGAGGAGATTCTGCGCGCGGAAGAGCGCCTCGCCGACGTGAAACGGCTCCCCGAGGCCGACCGCTACGCCGACGAGATCGCGCGGATCGCCGGGCTCATCGAAGAGTCCCGCAAGCTCATGGGCTCCCGCGAGACGGAGCGTGCCCGCGCCCAGGCCGTCGCCGCGCAGCAGCTCGCGCGGAACGTCCTCTCGGGGAAGACCGCCGGGCGAGGCGACGCGAGCGCCATCGAGATCGGCGGCAAGGTGGAGTTCCAGCGCGCGAACACGACGCGCTGGGAGGCGCTCACGCGCGGGACGATCCTGCGCAACGGGGACTTCATCAAGACCGGGGCGAGCGGGACCGCCGAGGTGATGGCTGCCAACGGGACGCTCTTCCGGATCCGCCCCGAGACGCTCTTCGAGGTCCATCGATCGGGTGCCACCGTCGAAGGCGAGCAGACCTCCGGTGCGAAGGTCGTCATCGGCAACGTCGAGACCGATACGGGCGAACGGGGCCGCGCCAGCCTGACGACGGACGCCGCGCGCGCCGACATCGCGAAGAATTCCGCCGTGTCCATCGAGACGGACGCGACGCGAACGGGTCTCTCCACCTACCGCGGCGAGGCGACCCTCTCGACGTCCACCGGCCAGAGAGTCGTTCTCGGCGAGCGCGAGCGGGCGGAGGCGACGAAGGAGAAGGGAGTGATCGGGGAGAAGCAGCGCCTCCCCGAAACGCCCTCCCTCGTCGGACCGGACGACAACGCCACTTTCGAGATCGGGAAGAAGGACGTCCTCCTCCGCTGGTCCCCGGTGAAGGAGGCGACGTTCTTCCAGGTGCAGGTGGCCCGGAGCCGGCTCTTCGTTCCGGACTCCATCGAGCGTTCGAAGGACTTCCCGAAGACGACGACCGAGGTCCGGCTGAAGGCGAACGACGTCGGGCTCTTCTTCTGGCGCGTCCAGACGGTGCGGCGGGAGCCGCGCGAGCTCGCCTCCGGGTGGTCGGCGCCCCGGAGGTTCCGGGTCGTCCCGCCCGACACGGCCGCCGAGAAGACAGGCGTCCCGCCCGACCTCGTCGTGAACCGGCCCCAGGTCATCGGCTCGACGCTCATCGTCTCCGGGAAGACCGAGCCGGGCGCGAGCGTCTGGGTCGCGGGTGAGATGGCCGACGTCGACGCCACGGGCGTCTTCCGGAAGGTCGTCACCGTGGCCGGTGAGGGAATGAAAGTCATTACGATCCGCGCCGTCAACGCCGCCGGCCTCGAGACCATCAAGAAGGAAAGCGTCCTGATCCAGGACTGACCGGCGCGGGAAAGGAAACCCCTTGGCCTTTCGTTCGTTCTTCTCGATCTTCTCCAACGACCTCGCCATCGACCTCGGGACGGCGAACACTCTCGTCTTCGCCGAGGGACGCGGCATCGTCGTCCGCGAGCCCTCGATCGTGGCCGTCAACAAGATCACGAACAAGGTCGAGGCCGTCGGGAGCGCCGCCAAGGAGATGCTGGGCCGGACCCCGGGGAACATCGTCGCGATCCGCCCGATGAAGGACGGCGTCATCGCCGATTTCGAGGTGACGGAGCGGATGCTCGACTACTTCATCAAGAAGGCGCACGGCCGGTCGCTCTTCGTCCGGCCCAAGATCGTGATCTCCGTCCCGTCGGACATCACGCAGGTCGAAAAACGCGCCGTGAAGGACTCCGCGCTCCAGGCGGGCGCCAGCGAGGTGTTCATCATCGAGCAGGCGATGGCGGCCGCCATCGGCGCCGGCCTCCCGATCACGGAGCCGACGGGGAACATGATCGTGGACATCGGCGGCGGGACGACGGACGTCGCCGTCATCTCGCTCGCCGGCATCGTCTACTCGAAGTCGGTGCGCGTCGCGTCGAACGAGATGGACGAGGCGATCATCCAGTACATCAAGCGCAAGTACAACCTCCTCGTCGGCGAACGGACGGCCGAGCAGATCAAGATCGAGATCGGTTCCGCCTTCCCGCTCGATGAGCCGCTCTCGATGGAGATCAAGGGGCGCGACCTCGTCGAAGGGGTGCCGAAGACCCTCTCGCTCACGGACGCCGAGGTGCGCGAGGCGCTCGCGGAGACGGTCGGCATCATCGTCGACGCCGTCCGCGTCGCGCTCGAACGGACGCCGCCCGAGCTCTCGGCCGACATCATGGACAAGGGGATCGTGCTGACGGGGGGCGGCTCGATGCTCAAGAACCTCGACAAGCGGCTCCGTGAGGAGACGGGGCTCCCGATCTCGCTCGCCGAGGAGCCGCTTTCCTCCGTCGCACTCGGGACCGGCGCGATGCTCGCGGACGTCGATCTTCTCCGGAAGATCTCGATCGACTGAAACGACGCGCGATGGCGAACTCTTCCCTGACGACGCGACGGCCGGAGATCCTCCTCGGAATCCTCCTGTCGGCCTGCCTCGTGGCGCTCTCGCTCCAGGTGCGGCGCCCGTCGGGCGAGACCGTGGGAGAGCGCTGGCTTCAAACGATCGTCTCTCCCTTCGCCGGGACCGTGGCGGGCATCCGGACGGCCACGGGGGACGTGGCCGAGTGGTCCTCGTCGCGTCGGGCCCTCCTCGACGAGAACCGCCGGCTCCGTGCGGCGGCCGACGGGCTGGAGGCCGAGATCCTGCGTCTGCGCGACGTGGAGCGCGACCGCGACCGCCTCCTCGCCCTCTTCGGCGTGCACCGGACACCCCCGGCGGGGACTCGTCCGGCCCGTCTCGTCGCGGTGGAATCCGCAGGCCTCTTCCGCTCCGCGCTTCTCGACCAGGGGGAAACCGACGGCGTCGTGTCGGGCGGCGTCGTCGTGGCCGCGGAAGGACTGCTCGGACGCGTCGTGGCGGTCGGCGCGGGGAGCGCGCGCGTCCAGCTCCTCTCCGACCGGGTCGCCGCCGCCGGCGTCCTTCTCGTCCGGCAGGGGCGCGCCGCCGTGGCACGAGGCGACGGAAAGGGGGGCGCGACGATCCTCTACGTCCCAACCATCGAGGCGGTCGAGCCGGGGGATCCTGTCGTGACGACCGGGACCGACGGCCTCTACCCGAGCGACCTTCCGGTCGGCCGCATCTCCTCCGCAAGTCGCTCGGGCTCGCTCTTCTGGGAAATCCAGGTCACCCTGGCCGCCGACCCGGCCAAGTCTTCGCGCGTCTTCGTCCTCCCTCCCGTCCGCCCCTCGGACATCCCGGCCGCGGGCCAGGTCAGGCGCTAGGACGGTCTCCCGTGAACGCGCTCCGTCTCGCGGCCGGTCTCGCCCTCTCGCTCCTCGGCACGCTCGGATTCGGGGCCGCCGGCCTGCGCGCGGCCCCGGATCTCCTGCTGATCCCGGTCGGGGACGCGGCCCTGCGCGGCCGCGCGCCTCTCGCGATGTTCGCAGGCCTCCTCGCGGGGCTTCTCGAGGACCTCGTCTCCGTCCCGGGGCGCCTCCTCGGCCTCCACGCCTTCACGAAGATCCTCCTCGGTTACCTCCTCGCCTCCGTCGCGGCACGGACGGTCGTCGTGAAACCCGCCGCCGTCGGCGCGCTCCTCGCCGCAGCCGTCCTCGTCGAGAGCGTCGCCCTCGTCCTCCTCCTCTGGCTCCTCCGCGGCGAGGCTCTCTTCCCGTCGCCCCTCCTCGTTCTCGGGCGCGCGGCGGGAACCGGGCTCGTGGCCGCCGCCCTTCAGGCGGCTCTTCGTCATCCCTGGCGCGAGCGGCACGAGGCGCGACGCCGGATGAGGCTCGGATGACGAACGCGAGCGCCCGCGAGGACCGGCGCCCTCTCCTCGTCCGGATCGACCGGGCGGCGGCGGCCGCGTGGACGGTCCTCGCCGTCCTCGTCGGCGTCTACTGGTTCCACCAGATCCTGCGTGGCGAGGATTACGCGAGGCAGGCCGAGGACAACCGGCTCCGCTCCGTCCCCGTGACGGCCCCGCGCGGCTTCATTCTCGACCGGAATGGGACGGTCCTCGCCGAGAACGAGCCCGCCTTCACCCTCCTCCTCTACCGGAAGGAGACGAAGGACCTCGACCGCTCGCTCCGCTTCGTGGCCGATCTCCTCGACCGCTCCTTCGACGAGCTGAAGCGGCGCGCCGAGCGGGACCGCTCCTCGTACGATTTCGTCCCGGTCGTCCTCGAGGACAACCTGACGATGGCCGAGGTGGCGGCCGTCGAGGCGCACGCGCTCGAGCACCCGGAGCTCGCGGTCCAGACGACGGAGCGCCGCGTGTACGGCCACACGAAGGTGGCGGCCCACCTTCTCGGCCACCTCGGAGAGGTCTCGCCCGAGCAGATCGCGGCCGGCGCCGGGCAGACGCGGCCCGGCGAGTCGATCGGCCAGAAGGGGGTCGAGGCCGCCTATCAGGACCTTCTCGCGGGCGTCTCCGGCTCACGGACGTTCGTCATCGACTCCTTCGGGCGCGAAGTGGGCGAGTCGGGGCGGATCGACCCGCTTCCGGGCAACACCCTCTGGCTCACGATCGACCTCCCGCTCCAGACGATCGCCGAGGAGTACTTCGCGAACAAGGTCGGAAGCGCCGTCGCCCTCGACCCGAAGACGGGCGAGATCCTCGCCCTCGTCTCCGCCCCTGCGTTCGACCCGAACCTCTTCACGAAACGGCTCTCGCGTTCCGAGTGGGACGCGATCGTCACGGACAAGAACCACCCCCTCAACAACCGGGTCCTCCAGAACGTCTACTCGCCGGGCTCCGTCTGGAAGGCGTTCATGGCACGCGCGATCCTGGCCGGCGGGATCCGCCCCGAGGAGCGGGTCCTCTGCACCGGGGGTGCGACCTTCTACGGGCGCTTCTTCCGATGCCACGGCCGGCACGGCTCGGTGGACCTCGTGACCGCTCTCAAGGTCTCGTGCGACACGTATTTCTACACGATGGGACGACGGCTCGGCATCGAGGCAATCGCCGAGAACGGGAACCTCTTCGGCTTCGGGCGCCCGACCGGCATCGATCTTCTCGGCGAGAAGAGCGGCGTCCTCCCTTCCACGGAGTGGAGCCTGAAGGTACGCAAGCACCCCTGGTACGCCGGGGAGACGATCTCCGTCGCGATCGGGCAGGGGCCGGTCCTCGTCACCGCGCTTCAGATCGCGCGGGCCTTCGCCGGGATCGCGAACCGGGACGGCGCCCTCCCGACGCCCCACCTCTTCCACATCGGCGAGAACGTCCGGACGCGCGAGCGCTTCGTCTACCGCCCGCCGGTCAGGGAATCGGTGCCGTGGCCGCCGGGTGCGCGCGATCTCGTAGTCGACGGGCTCTGGCGCGTCGTGAACGAGCCGGGAGGGACGGCTTACTCGGTCCACGTCCCCGGCCTCGACCTCTGCGGGAAGACGGGGACGGTGCAGGTCGTCGCCCAGAAGGAGGCCCGGAAAGCGTACCTCCTTCCGGAAGCGCTCCGCGACCACGGATGGTTCGCGTCGTTCGCGCCGAGAGACGACCCGAAGATCGTCGTCGTCGTCTTCGTCGAGCACGGTCTCCACGGCAACACGGCCGCCGCGCCCCTCGCCGCGAAGCTGACCGCGGCGTGGCTCGTGCGCGGCAGCGGCCGGCCGTCCTCGGTCCTCGCGGCTGGATCCGGGGGCGCCCGCTGACGCGGCGCGGCCGGGAGGACCCCCCGTGTCGCGGCTGAGCGAAGCGCTTCCGCGGAAGCTGGACCTTCGCCTCCTCGGCGCGGCGCTCGCCCTGACGCTCATCGGGATCGCGATGATCTACTCGACGACCTCCGGGACGGTCCGGGGAGACCTCGCGGCCCGGCAGGCGCTCTATGCACTCGTCGCGCTCGGGGTCGCCGCCGTCTTCCTCGCGATCGACTACCGGATCCTCCTCGAGTACTCCCCCGGCCTCTACGGCCTCACCCTCGTCGTCCTGGCGGCTCTGCCGCTCTTCGGAATGCGGATTGCCGGCGCGAAGTCGTGGATCCGCCTCGCCGGCTTCCAGGTCCAGCCCTCGGAACTCGCCCGGATCTCCATCGCCCTCCTCCTCGCCTTCATCCTGGAGCGGGACGACCAGAAGATCCTCCGGACCCGGACGCTCCTCCTCGTCGGCGCCGCAGTCGGCGTCCCGATGCTCCTCGTCCTCCTCCAGCCCGACACGGGGGTCGCCCTCACGTACATCCCCTTCGTTCTGACGGCGCTCTTCTTCGGCGGGGTGCGGACGAAGTGGTGGATCACGCTGATCCTCGGCGGAGCCCTCGCCGTCGGCGGCAGCTGGTTCCTCCTCAAGGAGTATCAGAAAGACCGGATCCGGACCTTCCTCGACCCGAACCTCGCCGTGCGGGGCGCGGGCTATCAGGTCCGCCAGGCCCGAATCGCGATCGGGTCGGGGGGGGTCTTCGGGAAAGGATTCAAGCAGGGGACGCAGAGCCGGCTCGGGTTTCTCCCCGTCCGTCACACGGATTTCATCTTCGCGGCGCTCGGCGAGGAGTGGGGGTTCGCGGGAGTCGCCGTCGTCCTCGCGCTCTACGGGTCCTTCTTCGCCCGCGCGGCCCATCTCGCGCGAGATGCGCGCGACCGGGGCGGAGCCCTGCTCGTCCTCCTACTCGCCACGAACATCGCCGGCGAGGCGGTCTGGAACGTCGCGATGAACGTCGGCCTCCTGCCGACGACCGGGATCACCCTGCCGCTCATCTCTTACGGCGGGTCGTCCCTCGTCGCGACGTGGGGAATGATCGGCCTGATGCTTTCGGTCGCCTACCGGCGGTTTGTTAACGTGTGAGCCCGATGAAGGAACTTCTCATCTCGGCCGGGGACCGCGAGACGCGGGTGGCCGTCCTCGAGGACGGGCGCGTCGCCGAGGTGCAGATCGAGCGCCGGAGGCAGCGAGGCGTCGTCGGGAACATCTACAAGGGACGCGTCACGCGCGTCCTTCCGGGCATGCAGTCGGCCTTCGTCGACCTCGGCCTCGAAAAGGACGCCTTCCTCTACGTCGCGGACGTCGGCGACGAGGTGGACGACTTCGACCGCTTCGGTGCCGCCGAGGAGGAGCCCGAGCCGGTCCGGAGCCTCTCCGAGCCCGCCGTGCGCAACGGCTTCGACGACCCGTCGAACGGCGAGGGGGAGGGGGTCGCGCCCAAAGCCCCGCTCCCCTCCATCGACGAACTCCTCCGCGAGGGGCAGGAGGTCGTCGTCCAGGTTACGAAGGACATGATCGCGCACAAGGGGGTGCGGATCACGACGCATGTCACGCTCCCGGGGCGGACGCTCGTCTACATGCCGACGATCGACCACCTCGGCGTCTCGCGCCGGATCGAGAACGAGGAGGAGCGGACGCGGCTGAAGGAGATCCTGACCGGCCTGAAGAAGGGTCCGGGCGGCTTCATCGTCCGGACGGCCGGGGAGGGGCGGAGCGCCGAGGAGTTCTCCTCCGACCGCCGCTATCTGACGAAGCTCTGGGAGCAGATCCGGAAGAAGGCGGAGCGGTCGGGGGCGCCGGCCCTCCTCCACCGCGATCTCGACCTCGCCCTGCGCGCCGCGCGCGACGTCTTCGGGCAGGAGTTCGCGACGCTCTGGGTGGACGACGACGAGGAGTACCAGCGCGTCGTCGAGTTCCTCGATCAGGTCCAGCCGGAGCTCGTCCAGAAGGTGAAGCTCTACCGGAAGTCGACGCCGCTCTTCGAGGAGTACAGCGTCGAGTCCGAGATCGAGAACGCCCTGAAGCCGAAGGTCTGGCTCAAGTCGGGCGGGCACATCGTCATCAACCAGACCGAGGCCCTCGTGGCCATCGACGTCAACACGGGGAAGTTCGTCGGGAAGAGCCGGCTCGAGGACACGGTCCTGAAGACGAACCTGGAGGCCGTGCAGGAGATCGTCCGCCAGATCCGCCTCCGCGACCTCGGGGGGCTCCTCGTCATCGACTTCATCGACATGGAGGAGGAAGTCCACCGGGCCGAACTCGTGGCCGTGCTCGAGACCGAGCTGAAGAAGGACCGCGCGAAGAACCGGATGCTCCCCGTCTCCGATTTCGGCCTCGTCGAGATCACGCGCAAGCGCCAGCGCCAGAGCCTCGAGCGGGTCCTCACGATGCCCTGCCCCTACTGCGCCGGCGCGGGGCGGATCAAGAACGTGACGACGATCGTCCTCGAGATCCGCCGCGAGATTCTGAAGAAGGTGGACGAGGGGGAGGCCCATTCGCTCCTCCTGCGCGTCCACCCGGAGATCTCCCGCGCGCTCATGGGAGAAGAGCGCCGCCTCGTCGAGGAGCTGGAGGAGCGGATCGGCATGCCCATCCACGTCCAGTCCGACGAGCACCTCCACCACGAGGGCTTCGACATCGTCCTGGAAGCCTGAACGGGTTCAGGCCCTTTCGCGATGGACGTCCTTACGTTGGCCGACCTTGAAGACGGTCACCGTCGCCGTGGCGTCATCGATGGAATAGACGATCCGGTACCGCCCCTGTCTCAGCCGGAAGCGGCCGGCGTGACCGGCGAGCTTCTCGCTTCCGACGGGTCTGGGATCGGACGCGAGCCCCTGGATCCGGCGGACCACCCGCTGCCGGTCCTCCCTCGTCGGAAGCTCGTCGATCTCCCGCGCCGCCGATCTCTTGACGAGGACGCTATAGGCGACCACGCCGCTTCAGGCCCCTGACGAAGGACTCGAAGGACACGGCCCTCTCGCGCCGACGCTCCTCGAAGGCGGCGAGGTCCTCGGCGTCTTCGGCGAGCGCGGCCTGGACGGCTTCGTTGACCATCTCCGAGATCGACCTGTCCGAGGCCGCGGCTTTCAGCCGGAGGGCGCGGTGGATCTCCGGGGCGAAGTAGACGGTGGCGCGCTTCTGCGTCTCCATGTGGCGAGAATAGCGCTTTGACGTTATGACGTCCAGACCTTCGAGGCGCCCGGCGGCACCGCTCTCCTCAGAATCCCACCTCCAGCATCACGGTGACGCTCCGCGAGGCGAGCGGGTAGTAGTAGGGAGTCCCGGAGAAGGCGTACCCGCCGCGGCCGTCCCCGGTGGCAAAGAGGTACGAGTAACCGCTCGGCCAGAGCTTCCTGTCGTTCGTCAGGTTGTCCGCCGCGACGCGCAGGCGCGGCTTGCCGGGGAGCGCTCCGGTCAGGTCGATGGCGAGGCCGGCGCCGAGGGTGAAGAGGTGCGGCGTCGCGAGCGACGGGTCGTCCGTGTTGTCGAGAAAGCTCGTCTTCGCGTACCGGGCATTCGCCGAGAGGACGACCCAAGGCAGGACGCTCCATTCGGCGCGGAGGCTCGCGATAAGCTCCGGCGTCAGGAGGGGCGCCACGTCCGAGAAGGTCCGGCTCGTGGAGCCCGAGTAGTTCCCGGAGGCGTCGTAGACGTCGTAGAACTGCGTCCACTCGCGAATCCGGTTCCTGCTGACGTTGAGCGCTGCTCCGACGACTAGCTGCTTCACCGGCTTCCACCGGCCATTCAGCTCCACCCCGCGCCGGTAGCTGCGCGCCACGTTCGTCCGGAGGGGCAGGCCGGTTGGGGCGAGCGCGCCGGTGAGGGCGATCTCGTCGTGGAACTCCATGTCGTAGAGGTCGGCGTGAAGCGAGAGGTCTCCCAGAACATAGTCGACGCCCAGCTCGATGTCGGTCAGCCTCTCGGGTTTCACGGCGGAGAGGTCCGGGAGAACGGAGGCGTTGTCCTCGCCAAGGAGGAGGTCGTTTCGCCCCGGCTCGCGCGAGGTCTGCCCCACCGAGACGAAGGCCGAGAGTCCCCGGGCAAGGTCGCGCCGGACGCCGAGCTTTGGATTGAAGAAGGTCCAGCTCTTCGCGGCATTCCCCGCGTCTCCCGAGTAGCCGAAGCGCGCCCAGCGGACCTGCGCGTCCGCGAGGAGGTGCCACCCTCCGTCATTCCAGCCGAGCTTGACGAAGCCGTTCGCCTCGCTCTTCGTGCTGTTGTTCAAGTACTCCTCGGGTCCGTCCACCGGTGCGCGCGTGTGCGTGCTCTCGAACCCGCTTCCCTGTACGCCGGCCGTCAGGCTGAACCGTGGTCCTTCGTTCCGGTAGATCAGTGCGCCGCCAACGCGCCACCAGTCGAGGCCGTACTGCTGGAGGAGCGTCGGGTCGACGTCGTCCCAGACGCGGTACCACCCGCCCGCATTGCCGAAGTATCCCTGTACCGTGAGGCTCGAGCGCCCGCTGAGGATCTGCGTGTACTGCGCCTGGACCAGCGACTGCCAGAAGCTGTCCTTCTCCTCCGGCGTCATCGGGTTGTCCCGCGGGTTCGCCTCGAGGGCGGGCACGTCCGAGGCGAGGAAGGCGAGCTGCGTCTTCTCCTGCCCGTAGAAGCCGGTGAGGCGGAACGTCGAATCGGCCGTCTCGCGTGCGAGGCCCCAGTAGACCGCTCCCTGCGTCACGCCCGAGTTGTCCCGGTAGCCATCCGTCGTCTGGAGAGCGGCCCTCACCCAGAACTTCAGGTCGTTCCCGAAGCGCCCGCTCTCGACGCCGACGCTCGCGCGCCCCGTTCCGAAGCTTCCGGCGCCCAGGCGCGCCGAGACGCCGAAGGCCTCCGACGGCTCTGCGCTCTCGAAGCTGACCGAGCCGCCGTACGAGGCCGCGCCCCAGGTCGACGTCCCGACGCCCCGCTGGATCTGAAGGCTCCCGAGCGCACCGGCGAAGTCGCCGAAATTGGCGAAGTAGAACGTCGAGTCCTCCGGGTCGTTCAGAGGTGCGCCGTCATACGTCAGGTTGAGTCGCGTCATCTGGACGCCGCGGATCGAGAAATACGAGTAGCCGTTCGGACCGCCCCCCTCGGCGTACATCGACATGGAGGGCTGGTCCGCGAGGAGCGCCGGCATCTCCTGTCCCGTGTTGCGCTCCTCGATCTCCACGCGGGAGAGGTCGGTCCGGACGACCGGGGCCGCCTCTTCGGCGCGGATGGCTGAGACCGTTACGTTCTCGGACCGGCGGACCGGAGGCGGCGTCGGCGTGGGCGTCGGCGTGGGCGTGGAAGCCGCCGCCGGCGGTGCGTCGTCGCCGCGAAGGGCGCCCGCTGCGAAGAAGACGAGAAGAACGACCCCGATGAGCCGTCCCGCGTTCCTGAGAACCAGCATCGCCCGCCTCCCGGCCCCGTGCGTCCGCGCGGGGTCCTCGAAGCGGAACCCTCGGAGGTTGATCGCCTTTCCCTACGCCGGTGTCACCCGGATCAGGTTCAAGGGTGTGATCTCAGGCCCCCTCTCGAAGGCCACCCCTAGGCTCCGACGGCCTTCAATATGGTCCTCCTGCGCCCCGGAGTCAACGGCAGGGCCGTTCACTCGGCCAGGAGGCGCCTCCGCGCGATCGCGAGTTCCTTCTTCTTGGCTTCGTCCACGACGGGATATCGAAGATCGAGCTGCTCCATGGCGTGGATGATCGCCTCCGCCACGACGAGGTGCGTGAACCACTTGTTGTCGGCCGGGACGACATACCAGGGCGCCCACGGCCGCGCCGTGCGGCGGATGGCGTCCTCGTACGCCACCATGTAGTCCTTCCAGAGAAGCCGTTCCCGGGCGTCGGCGTCCGAGAACTTCCAGTTTTTGTCGGACATCTCGAGCCGTTCCAGAAAGCGCTTCTTCTGCTCCTTCCGTGAGACGTTCAGGAAGAACTTCAGGACGACGGTGCCGTTCCGGGCGAGGTGCTTCTCGAGATCGTTGATGCTCTCGAAGCGCTCCTTCCAGATCTCCTTGGTGACCAATCCGGGCGGAAGCCTTTGTTTCCCGAGGATTTCCGGGTGGACCCGGACGACGAGAACCTCCTCGTAGTACGAGCGGTTGAAGATGCCGATGCGGCCTCGTTCCGGGAGGCATTTCGACGTCCGCCAGAGGAAGTCGTGGTCCACCTCCTCGGCCGACGGGGCCTTGAACGAGAAGACCTCGCACCCGCGCGGGTTCAGGCCCGACATGACGTGCTTGATCGTCCCGTCCTTCCCCGCCGCGTCCATCGCCTGGAAGATCACGAGGAGGCTTCGTCGATCCTGCGCGGAGAGCTTGTCCTGCAGTTCGGCCATCTTCCTCACGCCGCGGACGAGGCGCTGACGTGCCTCTTTCTTGTCCTCCTTCAGGTGGGCGGTGTCACGCGGGTCGTGGTCCCTGAGGCGGAACCCCTTTCCGCCGGTGACCCGGAAGGGGCGGACGAACTCTGCGATCCGCGAGGCGTCGAACTTTGCCATGATGAAGCTCCTCCCCTGGCCGGAGAATAAGACGGCTGGCGGCGGGAGAGGCGCCCCGGAGGCCGGAGCCCCAGGACCACGAAAGGACGCGGACGATGGCGAACTCACCTCTCGCGGGGAAGCCGGCTCCGAAGGAAATGCTCGTGGACGTCGTCCGGCTCGAGCAGGAGTATTTCGAGCGCCGTCCCGACGTCGCCGATCCGAACCAGATGGTCAGCTTCGGAACGAGCGGCCACAGGGGCTCGTCTCTCCGCGGCTCGTTCAACGAGGCCCACATCCTCGCCATCACGCAGGCCATCTGTGACTGGCGCCGCGCGCACGGGATCGACGGGCCGCTCTTCATGGGGAAAGACACACACGCCCTCTCCGGACCCGCCCAGAGGACCGCGCTGGAGGTCCTGGCGGCCAACGGCGTCGAGACGGTGATTCACGAGGGAGACGGCGTCACGCCGACGCCGGTCGTCTCGTGGCTCATCCTCGTCTCCAACCGGGACCGCACGCGGCACGTCGCCGACGGCATCGTCGTCACCCCCTCGCACAACCCTCCCGAGGACGGCGGCTTCAAGTACAACCCCCCGAACGGCGGGCCCGCCGATACCGACGTCACGAGGGGAATCGAAACTCTGGCAAACACGCTTCTCCGGGCCGGGAACGCCGACGTGAAGCGCGTTCCGTACGAGAAGGCAATCCGCGCTCCGACGACGCGCGCGGAGGATTTCGTCCTCCCGTACGTGAAGGACCTCGCGAGCGTTGTCGACATGGACGCGATCCGCCGGGCCCGGCTGAAGCTCGGCGTCGACCCCCTCGGCGGCGCGGGGCGCCCCTACTGGGAACCGATCAACACCGTCTGGGGCCTCGACATCGAGATCGTGAATTCCGTGATCGACCCGACCTTCTCCTTCATGACGGTCGACCACGACGGGAAGATCCGGATGGACCCCTCGAGCCCCTTCGCGATGGCCCGGCTCGTGGGCCTCAAGGACCGGTTTCGCGTCGCCTTCGCGAACGACCCGGACGCGGACCGTCACGGGATCGTGACGGCGCCGGCAGGCCTCCTGAACCCCAACCACTACCTCGCGGTCGCCATCCAGTACCTTCTCTCGCACCGTTCCGGGTGGCCCGAGACGGCGGCGGTCGGAAAGACGCTCGTCTCGAGCCGCATGATTGATCGTGTCGTGGCAAAGATGCGACGTCGTCTCAACGAGGTGCCGGTCGGCTTCAAGTGGTTCGCGCCGGGCCTTTTCGACGGCTCCTGCTGCTTCGGCGGCGAGGAGAGCGCGGGGGCGAGCTTCCTCAGGCGCGACGGGACCGTCTGGACCACCGACAAGGACGGGCTGATCCTGAACCTCCTCGCGGCGGAGATCACGGCAACGACCGGGAAGGACCCCGGCGAGCACTACCGGGCACTGACCGCGGAGTTCGGCGCGCCCGTCTATACGAGGATCGACGCGCCGGCAACACCGGAAGAGAAGGCGAAGCTCGGGGAGCTGACGCCGGAGGCCGTGACGGAGTCGAGCCTCGCCGGCGAGCCGATCGCGGCCCGGCTCACACACGCGCCCGGCAACGGGGCGTCGATCGGCGGGCTGAAGGTCGTGGCGGAGAACGGCTGGTTCGCCGCGCGCCCTTCCGGTACCGAGAACATCTACAAGATCTACGCCGAGAGCTTCCGGGGCGCGGCCCACCTCGAGGCGATCGTCAGCGAGGCGAAGGCGATCGTGGCGGCGGCGCTGGCGAAGGGATAGCAAGTGGTCAGACACCCGAAGAAGGCTCCGAAGAGAGTCCTCGTCGTCGACGTCGGCGGAACGCACGTCAAGATTCTCGCGACCGGCCGGAGGAACAGACGGAAGTTCCCGTCCGGAAAGGGGCTGACGCCCGGCAAGATGGTTGCCGGCGTGAAGGAACTCGCGAAGGACTGGGAGTACGACGCCGTCTCCATCGGCTATCCGGGCCCCGTCCGCCGGGGTGGCCCGGCCGCCGAACCGTACAACCTCGGCACGGGGTGGGTCGGGTTCGACTTCGAGGCCGCCTTCGAGCGCCCGGTGAGGGTGATCAACGACGCCGCGATGCAGGCGCTCGGGAGCTACACAGGCGGCTCGATGCTTTTCCTCGGCCTCGGCACGGGTCTCGGCACGGCTCTCGTCGTAAACGGCACCGTCGTGCCGTTGGAGTTCGGACACCTCCCGTTCGGGAAGAAGACGTACGAGGACTTTCTCGGGATCCGGGGGCTCCAGACGCTGGGGAAGAAAAGGTGGCGGGCGACCGTCGAGAGCGTCACGGAGCTTCTCGTCGCCGCTTTCCAGGTCGATGACGTCGTCCTCGGTGGCGGAAACGTCAAGAAGCTGACGAAGCTGCCCAGGGGATGCCGGGCGGGAGACAACGCGAACGCGTTCGTCGGCGGATTCCGCCTCTGGGACGAGGCCGGAGGTCCCCGGAAGCCCCCGGCGAGAAGAAAGAGGTGAACGCCATGCAGCTCGGAATGATCGGTCTCGGCCGGATGGGGGCGAACATGGTCCGGCGCCTTCTCGCCGGAGGGCATGACTGCGTCGTCTTCGACATGTCGCCGAAGGCCGTGGCCGCGCTCGAGAAGGAGAAGGCGACGGGCGCCTCTTCGCTCGAGGAGTTCGTCCGGAAGCTGTCGAAGCCGCGCGCGATCTGGCTGATGGTCCCGGCGGCCGTCGTCGACAGGAGCATTGCCGGCATCCTTCCGCTTCTCGAGCGGGGGGACATCCTGATCGACGGCGGCAACTCGTACTACGTCGACGACCTTCGCCGCGCGAAGGAGCTGACCGCGAAGGGAATTCACACCGTGGACGTCGGGACGAGCGGCGGCGTCTGGGGCCTCGAGCGGGGCTACTGCCTGATGATCGGCGGCGAGACCGCCGTCGTCGCGCATCTCGACCCGATCTTCCGGACGCTCGCCCCGGGCCGCGGAAGCATCCCGCGGACGCCCGGACGTGAAACCAGGGGCGGGACCGCGGAAGACGGGTACCTCCACTGCGGGCCGAACGGCGCCGGCCACTTCGTGAAGATGGTCCACAACGGGATTGAATACGGACTCATGGCCGCGTACGCCGAGGGGATGGGGATCCTCCGCGCCGCGAACGTCGGAACGGCCGATCACGCCGTTGACGCCGAGACGACGCCGCTCCGCGATCCCGAGCACTACCGGTACGACCTGAATCTCGCGGACATCTCCGAGGTCTGGCGCCGCGGAAGCGTTGTCGCCTCGTGGCTCCTCGACCTGACGGCCGCGGCTCTCCTCGCGGACCCGGCCCTCGCGACATTCGCCGGGCGGGTCTCCGACTCCGGCGAGGGGAGGTGGACGCTCAAGGCCGCGATCGACGAGGCCGTCCCGGCTCCCGTCCTGACGACAGCGCTCTACGAGAGGTTCTCGTCGCGCGGCGAGGCCGAATTCCAGAACAAGCTCCTCTCGGCGATGCGCTTTCAGTTCGGCGGGCACGTCGAGAAGAGCTGACGGATTCCGTGCGGCTCGAGATCCTCGCCGACGCCGACGCCGTGGCCCGCCGGGCCGTGTTTCTCCTTGCTGCCGAGGCACGGGCCTCGGTCGACGCGCGGGGCCGCTGCCTGATGGCCGTCAGCGGCGGAAGGACGCCGCTGGCAATGCTCCGGATCCTGGCGGACGAGGAGATTCCGTGGCCTCTCGTCCACGTCTTCCAGGTCGACGAGCGGATCGCGCCCGATGGCGACCTCGACCGGAACCTGACGTACCTCCGGGAAAATCTCCTGTCGCACGCTCCCCTTCCGCTGGAGAACCTCCACGCCATGCCCGTGGACGCACCCGACGCCGAGAGCGCGGCGGCGGCGTATGCCCGGACGCTCGAGTCACTCGCGGGTTCGCCTCCTGTCCTCGACCTCGCCCACCTCGGGCTCGGGGAAGACGGCCACACGGCATCGCTCGTCCCGGGTGACCCGGTCCTCGACGTCACGGACCGTTCGGTCGCGCTGACCCGGGTCTACAGGGGGCGGCGCCGGATGACTCTCACCTTTCCCGTCCTGAACCGGGCCCGGAGAATCTTCTGGCTCGTCACCGGGGGCGAGAAGGCCGTGATGTTGAAGCGTCTTCTCGCTCATGACGCCGGTATCCCCGCCGGGCGGGTCCGTCCGGAGAACGTCCTCGTCCTCGCCGATCGCGACGCCGCCGGCACCCCGCCGCCGGGCTAGGATTCCCGACATGGAACTCCTCGACTCACGCCGCAGCCTTCTTCTCCTCATCGACTACCAGGGCAGGCTGGTAGAGATCGTGGAGAACACCAAGCGCGTCCTCGCCGTGGCGGGGCGCCTTCTCACCCTCGCGGAGATGTTCCGGATTCCGGTCCTTCTGACCGAGCAGTACCCCAAGGGAGTCGGCCCGACACACCCGGAGATCCGCGCCGCATTCGATGCCCTGACGGCGCCGAAGAGGATCTTCGAGAAGACGACCTTCAGCTGCTGCGGCGACCCGGCGTTCGCCGCGCTCCTCGACGAGCTCTGCCCCCGGACGAGCGGGGCGCCACGGCAGATCGTCGTCGGCGGCCTCGAGGCACATGTCTGCGTCATGCAGACGGTGATCGAGCTTCTCCGCGCCGGGGATCAGGTCCACCTCTCCTGGGATGGCATCAGCGGGCGCGGGGCCGAATACGTACGCCAGGCCCTATTCCGGATGACGGCGGCCGGCGCCGTGATGACGAATCACGAGTCGGTCGGCTTCGAGTGGGCACGCGACAAGAGACACCCCCGATTCCGCGAGTTCAGCAACCTGATCAAGCGGGGCCAGCCGGCCTGACCGGCGACGCCGCAGGGCCTGCTGCCAGAACGGCGCTCCCGGCCTGGCACGAAGCGTGCGCTGGAAAGGATGCGCACATTCCGACCTCTCCTCTCAGCCGCCTTCGGGCGGCTCTTTTTTCCCTTTCCTCTGAATCGTTTACGATCTCTTCGTGGCCGAGCCTCCGGTCTATTTCGCCTTCACGGGGGGCCGACAGGTAGGTCCTCTGCACTTCGCGGAGCTGGCGGACCTCGCAGCCCGCGGCGTTCTTCAGCCCGACGACCTCGCCTGGAAGAGCGGGACGCCGGAGTGGGTGCCCGCCTCGCAGCTCCTCGCGTTCCCGAAACCCAGGGGAGCCCCGGCTTCCCGCGAGATGCCGGCCCTGCTGCCGCCCGGCTCCGACGACTTCGGTGCCCCTCCATCGCCCGTGGAGCCGGTCGCGGTCATGACGTCCCCGTCTTTTCGGACGGTCGGCTCGGCGTCGGGCGCGGCGAAATGGCCGCGGGTCACGATGACAAAAGGCTCCGACGATCCGGGCCTCGCCCTCGAGGAGACCGGCGCCGGAAAGGTCCCGGCCGATGGGGAGCTGGCGGAGGCCGAGGAAGCGCCCGCGCGGACTCCGTCGCGACTCGGGGCGCTCCTGCCCATTCGCCGCCTGAACGACGCTGCGGTCCTGGGATCTCCCGTCACCTGGTCGCTCGTTTTCTTCGGCATCGGGCCGCTTCTCATCTCGGCCATCGCCGAAGACCCGCTCCTCCGGATCCGGCTCTTCGACTTCGGCTGCGGTGCGCTCTGGATCGCTTTCTTCTACTGGGCGTACCGGACCGAGACCGCGACGACCCGTACCATCCTCGCCGTCCTTTTCGGATCGGTCCTCTTCGCCCTCCTCTATTTCGGCCTGCTCGAAGGGTGGCCGCCCGTTTCGGCGCTCCGGGCGGCTGCGCCGGGCGCCGGCTTCGGCACGCGCTTCCTCGCGGGCCTCGCCGGAACCGCCCTCGTGCAGGAACTCGGGAAGGTCGTCCTCCTCGTCCTTGTCGCGCGCACCCTCGGAGAGCTGAATGAGCGGGGAGACGGGCTCTTCTTCGGCCTCGTCGCCGGGGCCGGCTTCGGCCTCTGCGCGTCGATCGTCCGCTCCTGGTCGATCGGCGTTCCGGACGAGAAGCTCCTGCGCGGCGGCGCGGAACTCCCCGTCGCGGCCCTTTACGCCTCCTTCCTCGGCGCCGCCGTCCAGGCCCTCACGCTCCCATTCCTCCACGCGGTCTGGGGCGCGATCGCCGGGGATTTCGTCGCCGGCGGACTTTCGTCGAAGGGACGGTCCCTCGCGCCGGGCCGGATCGTCCTCGGCATCGTCCTCGCCGTCTTCCTCCATGCCCTCTACGAGGCGCTCACGCCGCCGGCGACGGCGTTCTTCTCGGTATTCGTCGCCGCGGCCGTGCTCGCGCTCTTCCTCGCGCTCCGCCGCGACTCCGAGGAGCGCCCGATTCTCACGGCGTTACGCTGATCCGTCCGGACGGCCGGCCGAACAGGTAGCCCTGCCCATACGGGAGGCCGAGCTCCGCGACGCTTCGACGCTCGTCCTCGCTCTCGACGCCCTCGGCCACCACCGTCGCCCCGATCTGGCGCCCGAGGGAGAGGAGGCTTGCGAGCACTCCTCGCTTGATCGCGTCCTTGTCGACGTTGCGGACGATCGAGTCGGCCACCTTGATGAACTCGGGCCGGAGCTGGAGGATCGTCTCGAGGCCGGAATAGCCCGAGCCGGCGTCGTCGATGGCGAAGCGGAAGCCGGCGCTGCGGAGCCGCTCGAGGACTTCGCGAAAGGCCGTGTAGTTCCAGACGATCTCCTTCTCGGAGACCTCGATGACCGTATCCGGGTGGGCCCTGCGAATCTCGACGAGGTTCCGGTCGTCCAGGAACACAGGGTGCGTCAGGAGCCGCGCCGAGGCGTTCACGAACAGAACGCCCGCCCGGACGGCGCGCGGCAGGGCGGCGAAGATCGTCTCGAGGCAGAGGTTCTCGAGTTCGAGGAGCATGTCCCCTTCGCGTGCCACCGAGAAGAGAGCGTCCGGCTTTTCGAGGTCGCTCCCGACCGGGCCGCGGATGAGAGCCTCGTAGCCGTAGACGCGCCGGTCGGAGAGGGCGACGACCGGCTGCCAGACGACCCGGAGCGCACGCCGGGAGAGCAGATTCTTCAGCGTCTCGACGCGCCCCTTCCGCGCCTCGCTCTGATGAGTCTCCGCGGTGCGGAACGCCTCGAGGACGCCGCGGGCGAGGTTTCGCGACAGGCGGACGCGCGGGTCGTCCGCGACGGAGGCGACGCCGACGTAGACGTTCATCAGATCGACCGAGATGCTTCCGAGCGTCTGGCGGAGACGGCGAAGAACCCCCTGCCGGAATCGCCGCCCCTCGGGTTCCAGAAGGGCCGCATGCCGGTGCGGAGGGTGCGCCGAGAGGTCGAAAAGGAGGCAGAAGCCGTCGCAGCCATTGAAGGAGAGCGACAGGTGCTGCGCTTTCAGTGGCGACGCGTCGAGATCCTCCCGGAGGCTCGCGGTCGTCAGCTTCAGGACGCGGTCGTAAAGCTCCCACCCATAGAGGCTCTCGACGCCGGAGAAGCGCCCGAGCTGGAGAGAGAGAATGCCGAGCCCGGCGACCCGCTCGAAGCCGATCCCGGGATCGGCATGCAGCGGGAGCCCCGTCACGGCGTCGGAGGCGAGCCGTTCGCGCCGGAGGCGCTCGACCTCCGCCGCCGCGCTGGGCGGGAGGAGCGAGAGGGCGCGTCCCGGCCGCGGTTTCATCGGAACCTCTTCCGGCGCGACCCCGCCGTCAGTGCGCGCACCTTCCCGCGCAGCTCCTCTGCCCGGAACGGTTTCGTCAGGTGGTCACTTCCTCCCACCTGAAGGGCGGTGATCCGGTCGCGGACCTCCCCTCGTCCCGTCAGGAAGAGGACAGGGAGATCGCGCGTGACGGCCTGCCGGCGGACGATGTCGCAGAGCTCCCATCCGTTCAGACCAGGCATGTTCACGTCGAGGACGAGAAGGTCAGGGGGATCGGAGAGCACCGCCAGAAGCGCCGTCGGGCCGTCGACGGCTCCGGCGACATGGTGGCCGTCCCCCGCCAGCACGGCCGTGACGGCCTCGAGGACTCCCGGGTCGTCGTCGACGATGAAGACCGACGCCGCGCTCACGGCGTCCCTTCCGGCGGAACCGGGAACATGATCGTCACCTCGAGCCCGTGCCCCGGCTCCGAGAGGAGCGAGATCTTTCCTCCCTGCTCCTCGAGAAGTTCGCGGACGAGGGCGAGTCCGAACCCGCGCCCCTCGGCTCCCGAGGCGCGCGCCGCCTCGCTGCGCCACGCGTATTCGAAGGCGCGATTCTGCTCCTCGCGCGTCATGCCGATTCCGGTATCGCTGACGACGACGAAGACGTGCCGGGCCACCGTACTCACCCGGATCCGGATCTGCCCGCCGGAGGGCGTGTACTTCACGGCGTTGTCGAGAACGTTGCGGAGGGCGCGCTGGACGGCCACCGGCTCGGCGACGACGATGACCGACTCCTCGTCGGAGACGAACTCGATCCGCAGCTTCTCGCGGTGCGCGTCGCGATACGACCCGGTGAGTGTCGCGAGGAGCTTCACGAGGTCCGTCCGGGGCAGCCGCGCGGGGCGAACGCCGGGAGCGTGCGCGGCGGGCCGCGTGACGCCCACGATCGCCTCCATCAGCGAGATTTCGTTGGAGAGGCTCTCGAGGTGCTCGGGGCGCAGCGGCTCCCCGCGCCGTGCGGCCTCCGTCATCAGGTCCGCGTAGACCCGGACGACGGAGAGAGGTGACTTCAGGTCGTGGAGCAGCTCCCGTCCCGGGTCGCGCGCAGGAGCCGCCGGCTCGGACACCGAAGCCGGGGTGGGCGGAGACGCCGCCGGAGGAGCGGTCTCCGCGCCTTTTGGCACCGGGCCTGCACCCGCAGCCTCGAGGACGAGAAGGACGGCCGCGGGCCAGGCGAGGCGGAGAGCCGTTCCGACCGTGAGCGCGGCACCAGCCGTCAGGTCCGGCGCCGCCAGGATCGCGGCCCCTCCCGTCGCCGCGAGCGCCAGGAAGCGCCCGGCCGCCGGGCCCTCGCCGGTACGGGCGAGAACGACCTCGAGGAGCAGCACCGGGTAGAGATCGCTCGCGAGGCCTCCCGTGAGTGAGAGGGCGAAGAGGGTGAGGACGAGCGAGGCGCCGAGGTCGGCCGCCGTGGCGTAGTCGCCGAAGAGACGCTCGACGCCCGGCACGAGAAAGAGCCCGCGCAGGAGAACCACGCCGCCGGCCACGGCCGCGAGGCGCGGCGCGTCTCTTGCCGCGGCGCCCCCCGCGGCGACGACGAGAAGGATGCCGCCGAGGAGGAGCCCCGAGGAGAGGAGGCCCCGCGGGACGCTCTTCACGCCGCCGCGGGACCCTTCGAGCCGCTGGCGTCAATGAACATAGGCGCATCCGACCCGGAGACGGCCGTCGGGAAGCGGCTGTAGGTTGACGGGCTGCATCTCGACCCGGTGCGTCTCCGAGCTGTGCCGCTGCCGGATTTCGCCCTGGAGGTATGCGGGCGGCCGCCCGTCGGCGGAGAGGAATGCGAGGCCGCCGTAGCCGATGTCCCGGATTTCCACGGTCTCGGCGCGGCGCGACCGCGTCCCCGGGAGCTTGAGGGTCAGGCCCGGAATGTCGAAACGCGGATAGCGGCGAGGCCGGGAGAACGACCCGGCCTGCTGCTGCTTCGAGCGGTAGAGGCGGATGTCCGACATCTTCAGGAGGAAGTCGAGAAGGCGGCCGTCCGACGGGAAGGACGCGATGCCGTACGAGAGGCCGACCCGAAGCCCGGCCTGAGGCGGCAGGCGGATCGCCGAGACCCGCCGCCGGATTCGCTCGGCGACGGTGAGGCTGTGGAGGATGTCGGTGTTGGGAAGGACGGCGACGAACTCATCTCCGCCGTACCGGCAGCCGGCGTCGACCGCGCGGAGAGACGCCCGGATGGCTGCCGCGGTCCGGGCGAGAATGCTGTCGCCCACCGGATGCCCGAGCCGGTCGTTGATCCTCTTGAAGCCCGAGAGGTCCATCATGAGGATCGACACCACGCCCCCCGTTCGCTCCGCGCGGGCCACCTCGCGGTCGAGATGATCGAGGAGGAAGCGGCGGTTGTAGAGGCCGGTGAGAGGGTCTGTGATCGCGTTGACACGGAGAGCCGAGATGTCGTTCTCGGAGAGGAGCCGCGGCTCGGAGAGGAGACCCCGGCGGCTGTGAAACTCGTGGAGCAGGGCAGTCTGGAGCGAGACGGGCGTGCCGAGAGCCGCCCGCAGCGTGGCGAGAAGCCGGAGGACGCGTCGGAACTCGCGTTCCACGTCCGTCGGTTTGAGTGTGACGCCCGTCCACTCGACGAGGAGAAGTCGCAGCAACTCCCGCGTCTCCATGTCGTCGGCGGCGAGCACGAGTTCCTTCTCGAATTTCTCCAGGGAAAAGTTCCGCGTCCGGCCCAGTTTTGCGAGCCGCGTCACACGGGCGGTGACGTCCTGCTCCTTCAGCACGGTCGCGGCGCAGGATCGCCGGCCTCAGCCTCTCGGCTGTATTCCATCGTAGAAGAAAATTTTATCACGCCAAAGGGGTTTGGTGCGCCTGCATCATTGGGGTTCCGGGCCTGTTTCGGGCACCCTCTCGTCCGCAAAGGGGGTTGCCGCCATGGCGATGATCATTCTCGACACCTGTATCAACTGCGGGAACTGCGAGCCCGACTGTCCGAACACGGCGATCTCACAGGGTTCCAGCATCTATCAGATCGCGACCGAGAAGTGCACCGAGTGCGTCGGCGCATTCGACGCGCCGAAGTGCGTCGAGGTCTGCCCGGTGGACGGCTGCATCGTCGTCGACCCGGCCCACACCGAGACCCGGGACGCGCTCGAGGCGAAGTACCACTCCCTCCACCCCTGAGGCCTTTGGGGCGGGGCCCCGGGGAGACGCGAGCCGGCGGCATCCACCGCCGGCTCGTCGTGTCTTTTCAGGGGAACCGTGATGCAGTCGCATCCCTTCGTTGACAGCCCCGGAATCACAGACCACATTTCGGGATGGGAGACCGTGCAGGCCTCCGGCACTGAGGAGGACGTATGAGCTTTTCCATCAAGGTCGATCCGTCGACCTGGCAGCGCTACATCTCGGTCCCGGTGAAGGGGAAGGCGATTCTGATGGACCCCTTCACGAACAAGGGAACGGCCTTCACAGCTCGCGAGCGGGACGAGCTGGACCTCCACGGGCTCGTCCCCCCCGCCATTTGCACGCTCGAGGAGCAGCTCGAACGGGTCTACGAGAGCTTCCTCGCCAAGCCGACGCCGCTCGAGAAGTTCATCTACCTGGCGAGCCTCCACGACCGGAACGAGACCCTCTTCTTCCGCCTCGTCCACGAGCGGATCGACGAGATGATGCCGATCGTCTACACCCCGGTCGTCGGCGAGGCGTGCCAGAAGTTCTCGCACATCTACCGGGGGGGTGGGGGCCGCGGCCTCTACGTCGGCTACGACCAGCGGAACAACATCGAGAAGGTCCTCCGGAACTTCCACACGACCGACCCGTCGGTCATCGTCGTGACGGACGGCGAGCGCATTCTCGGGCTCGGTGACCAGGGCGCGGGCGGCATGGGGATCCCGATCGGGAAGCTCTGCCTCTACACGATCTGCGCGGGAGTCTCGCCCTACTCGACGCTCCCGATCACGCTCGACGTCGGGACGGACAACGAGGAGCGGCTGAAGGACCGGCTCTACCTCGGCCTCCGGCAGAAGCGGATCCGCGGAGACGCCTACCAGGACTTCATAGACCGGTTCGTCGCCGCCGTCCGGAAGGTTTACCCGCACGTCCTCCTCCAGTGGGAGGACTTCCTGAAGGGGAACGCCATCAAGCAGCTCGACCGGTTCCGTCACCGGCTCCCGACCTTCAACGACGACATCCAGGGAACGGCGGCCGTCGTCCTCGCCGGGATCTACGGGGCGCTGAGGCTGACCGGAAAGGCGATACGCGACCAGCGGCTCGTCTTCGCCGGCGCCGGCGCCTCGGCGCACGGCATCGCCGCCCTCTTCGTGTCGGCCCTCGTGGAGGACGGGCTCGCGGCCGAGGAGGCCCGGAGCCGCATCTGGACCGTCGATACGAAGGGGCTCATCCTGGCCGACCGGATGGAGCTCGAGGGTTTCAAGGCGCTTTACGCCCGGAGCCGGGAGGAGACGAACGCGTGGAGGGTCGTCGACCGCGCGCAGATCACCCTCGAGGAGACGGTCGCGCATGTAAAGCCGACGATCCTGATCGGCGTCTCGGCGACGCCCGACACCTTCACGGAGAGCATCGTCCGCCTCATGGCGACGATGAACGAGCGGCCGCTCGTCTTCCCGCTCTCGAACCCCACCTCCAGGAGCGAGTGCACGGCCGAAGACGCCATCCATTGGTCGGACGGCCGGGCCATCGTGGCGACCGGGAGCCCCTTCGACCCGGTCGTCCACGACGGGAAGCAGCACCGGATCGGCCAGTGCAACAACGCGTTCGTCTTCCCGGGGGTCGGCCTCGGTGTCTGCGTCGGGCGCACCCGGCACGTCAGCGACGCGATGTTCCTCGACGGCGCCAAGGCCCTCGCGGCGAACGTCACGCCTGACGACCTTGCGGAAGGCTCGGTCTACCCGAAGCTCTCACGGATCCGGGGCTGCTCGCACGCGGTCGCCTGCGCCGTCATTCGCCGGGCCGTCGCCGAAGGGTATGCCGACGCGGACATCCTCACCAACCTCGAGGAGTCCGTCCGGAATGCAATGTGGTTCCCCGAGTACCTCCCCCTCCGGTACGAGCCGTGGGGCGAGCCGGAGGGCCTGCGCATCCGGACGGTGCGCGACGGCGCATTCGAGACGCCCCACGTCGAGGAGACCGTTCTCGTCGGCCGCTGACCTCAGAACCCGACGGAGAGCCCGAGGTCGAAGACCCACTGGTCCATCTTGAGTTCGATCGTCTGCTTGCCGGGGACCTCGAGTGGATTCGGCCCGGTGACTGAGTGCGAGAGCGCCCGCACGACCGAGAGATGCAGGGTCGACTTGTCGCCCACCTTCCCGCTCACGCCCGCCGTGAGGTGCTGCTGGATGACACCGGGGGCGAGAATGTTGAAGAGAACCTCGGCCTCCGGGATCGGCTGCTTCGCGTACGCGTAGCCCGCCCGAAATGTGAGCGTCGGGCTGGCGACCCACTGGAGGCCGGCCTTGTACGCGGTGACGTCGTTCCAGCCGAAGCCCGCGCCGCCGTCGGCGCCGAGACGCGCCGCCATGAGGTTCGGGAGAAGCGGGTTCCCGATCGACTCGGTGTTGCTGAAGTAGATCCTCTGGACGTCGAAGGCGACCGTGAAGGACTCGGCCGGCTTGATCGCGACGCCGACGGTCCAGTTTTTCGGGATGTCGAAGTCGCCCTGCTCGGCAAAGAGGCCCTGGTATCTCTTGAACTTCTGCATCTCCATCTCGGTCTGGTAGGAGGCGCCGACCGAAAGCCAGGGCGTGAGATGGCCGAGGTACCCGATCCGGACGCCCCAGCCGAGCGACGTGTCGAAGCCGCGGTTCGAGAGGTGCGCGGGATCGCCTGAGAACGGCGCGAAGCTCGAGACGCCCTCGGCCTGGAAGCGCTGGTATCCCAGGACCGGGCTCACGCCGAGCGCGTGGTCCTTCGCGAGCTTGATCGTGAACGTCGGCGCGATGTACATCTGCATGAGGTTCACGCCCGTGCGGCCGGCGTAGAACACGGACGCGTCGTAGGTCGTGTTCATGCCGCCGTTGCCGTACATCGCAATACCGAGCGTCATCGTCTCGTTCAGCTTCCAGTTCGCGCCGATGGTCGGCATGACGAACAGCGAGCTGCCGCTCTTCACGGTGCCCGGCGCGAGTCCGAACGTGCCCGGGTAGCCGGAAGACGTGCCCGTGACCGTGAACTCGCGGTTCGGGTTGAAGAGGGCGACGCCCAGGTCGTAACCGGTCACCCATGCGTCGGAGGCGGGGTTCGTCGCGGGGGCCAACGTGTTGAGCGACAGCGCGACTCCCGCGCCGCCCATTCCGTTCTGCGCGGTGCCGTAGCCGAGCTGGAAGTAGCCGTCCGTCGCCAGCGCGGGGGCGGCGATCAGGGCGAGCAGCGCGGCGAGCGCGATGCCGTTCCGGGTTCTCATCTGGGGACTCCTCTCACAAGCGGTCCTTTTCCGGTCCGCGTTTGGATCGATCTGGGTTCAGGTCAGGTCGCCGGGCCGTGCGTCCCTTCCGGGAGCGCCATCCCTGCGATCTCCGCGATGACCGCGCACGCGTCGCCCGGGAAGAGGCGCTCGATCTCGTCCCGGCTGATTCCGGTCCTCGTCGCCAGCGCAAAGGCGTCCGGTAAGTGCCGCGTTCTCAGGCACTCCTCGCGCGCGCAACCGAGGACCTGCCAGTGGACCGGAGTGAGAAGAATGCCGCGCCGACTGGCCGCCGCGACCGCGGCTTCGGGCGTCCAGTCGGAGCCTCCGCAGAGGCGCTCTCCCGGAAGCAGGGTCTCCCTGTCCACGTCCGGAGTGCCTGCGAGATGCGTACCAGCGCTCCCCGGGCGGGAGCGCTCTTTCTGACTAGCGGGTCGGCAGGATCGGCCGACGGTTGTGGTCCGCCCCTTCGTGAGCGTGGCCCGCGCACGCCGTGGCCGGGGAGACCTCCTCGAGAGCGCCCGACGCGAGCGCCGTGACCGCCTCCTCGACGGTGAACGCGTTTGCGAGAAAGACCCGGATACCGGCCGCCCGGAGCTTTCCGAGCGCTCCCTGGCCGATTCCTCCGACGACGATTCCGTCGAAGCTCTCCCCGGCGAGCGACTCCAGGGGCTGACACATGCCGTGGGCGTGGTGCTGATTGCGGTTCCGAATCTCGCGGCACCTCCCGTTTTCGGTGTCGACGACGAGGAAGAGCGGCGCCGAGCCGAAGTGCGCGCTGACGGGGCTCTTCA
>JBBIPB010000020.1:0-28212 GCA_037443065.1 Acidobacteriota bacterium
GCGTAGGTATACCGATTCCAACTCTGTGGATCCTGGATCTTCCCACCCAGCTTGTCCGGGCTCAGGAAGCGCGAGGGCGAGGCCTGGTAGTGCCGCGCGTGGTCGTAGTGGGACGTCGCCGAAGGGTCTCGCTCCATCCCCGCGAACTCCGGCCCCTGCACGACCGTCGCCGAAAGCGCCAGCCCGAACGGCCGGTACTTCAGGCTCGCCACGGTCGTCCCCCTCACGTCCGTCAGAAGCCGCGGCGTCCCGAGGTGGTCCGAGCTGAAGTACGTCCACCCTTCCCGCTGGTTCGGCAGCGCGGCGCCGAATGGCGTGTAGGCTGCCACGAGCAGGTTTCCCAGCCAGACGTAATCCCGCGTCGCGTAGACCCCCGTGGTGTCGCTCCGGTACTCCGTGGACAGATACTGGTCCGGGTCCCGCAGGCTAAACAGGTAGCTCTCTCCCGACGCCGGAGGGCCGGCCACAGGCGCGAAGTACCCCGAAACATCCACGACGGCGTGCATCGTGGCACCCGCCGGTAGGTCGGTGTAGACCGCGAACTTCCCCGCCTCGTCCAGCCCCAGAACATTGAAGGTCGACCGAATACCGTTCAGCTTCACCGCCGTCGACCAGACGTCCGGCCTCGAGAACGCCGCCGGGTACAGCCGCAGGGAGGACTGGTCCGGGGGGGCCGTGGCGGAGGGGTTAACCGACGCGAGGTTGGCAGCCAGGGCTCGCGCGCCGGCAGGAATCCCGCACTGCCCGGTCGCCGTAAAGACGCGCTCCGTCCCAGCGGTCAGAATCGGTCCGCCATAGGGGCCGTTGGCGCTGCGGGTGTCAAAGAGCCGGCAGGGAGTTATCGTGAAGAACTTCGTCTGTGCCGGACCTGGTAGTCCCGGGCTTGCAACAATCCGCGTCACGCGTTCGCCTGAGCCGTCGTGGTAGTACCGTTCCGAGACGCCACCGTTCGTGAAGCTCGTTTGCCGAGAGAGCGCGTCGTACGTCCGCGTGACGCCCCCGTGGGAAAAGACGTTTCCCCGTGCGTCGTAGCTCGTGCCGTAGACCGTCATCTGGTTGGTGGCCGGATCCGTCGGGTAGTCGTTGTACGCCCCGTCGAGCCACCGCTTCGTGATGTTCCCGAACCGGTCGTAGATGAACGAGTCCGTCCTTGCCACGCCTTGATCGTAGACCGTGGAAGCCGTCAGTCGCGACCGAAGGTCGTACGTGAATATATCCTTTTGGATCCCGTCGCCGATGGAAAGGACGTTTCCGGCACCATCGTAAGTATATGTCCCGGTGTCGAAGTTCTGGGAGGCCCCGGTCGTGACGATGCTGCTCGGGCGCGGCATCAGATTCGCCGCTTCTAGAATCGTCGTCGTGACACCGTTTCCCAGCGTGTAGGACGCGAGCGCCCCGGACGGCTGGTAGGCCGCGCTCATTGCTGCCGCTTGCCCGTCCCTTCCCCTGGCGGCGACCGCCACCGGAAGCCCAGAAGCGTACGAATTCGTGACGACGAACCGGTCGGAGCCTTCCGAGAGAAAGTGATGCCGGTGCTCGCTGACCAGGCCGAGAAGGTTGTACGTGTGCCGCTGCTCGGCCGTGGCCAACGCGAATCCGAACTTGACCGATGAAAGCCGTCCCGCGGCGTTCGAATACTCAAACGTCTCCCGAATCTCGTTGTAGGGGTACGTTCCCGGGTTGAAGCCGACCCTATGGCTCAACCTGCCGAGGCTGTATCCCGGCACCGTCCAGGCGGTGGAGCAGCTCGCCCCGTTGAGATCATAGGTCTTCCCGTCGTAGCAGTTCCGAAGGTAGGCCGCCCCGCCTGCATCTTCCGCGAGAAGCCTGCCCGCAGCGTCGTATGTGAAGCTGAACGAAACACCCGGTTCGCTCTTCGACAGAAGGTCTCCGAGGGGGTCGTAACCGGAATAGATCGTCGTTCCCTTTTCGGGGTGCGATTCGGAGCGGAGAAAACCGAAGGCATCATAGGCGAACGATCTCGTCTGCGTGACCGTTGGCTGACCCGTGACCACTTGTTTCTGGACGGACTGCGCGAGCTTGTCGAGGACGTTGTAGCTATAGGTCGTCCTGGTATCCGTCGAGTCTCCGGTCTGTGGCTCGGTGACTTCGATGACCCTCCCAAGGATGTCTCGCCGGGTCATCGTCGTCGAAGGATTGCCAGACACATTCTGAATCGTGACGGTCTCGAGAGTGTCGGAGTGGGCGATGCCGCCGTCGGCATAGGATGTCGTCGTTACGGTGTTGTCCGCCCTGGTGACCGAACGCGGCCGGCCAAAGGGATCGAAGCTCCCGTATGCCGTACCCCCCGGGAAGACCGAAAGGCAGGCCGACGGGTCTCCGCACGACCCCCATTCGGAGTCGAACGACTTCTGCCCGTTCGCGGCAAAGGCATGAGTTCGAGTCGCGTACCCACCCGGCATCTGGCGAATCTCGCGGACCAGCCGTCCGAAGCCGTCGGCGAGGTATCGCTCCCACGTGCCGTTCCCGTCGGACGCCGTCCGAGATACCGTGATCTGGGTCGTCGTGTCGTAGGAAATGACCGTCGGCGCCTCGCCGCCCGGCGGCGTGATGGTTCTGAGGCGCCCGAGGGCGTCGTAGCCGTACCCCGTCAGAAGCGTCGAATTGGGGTCCTGGGAGACGGTGATCAGGTCCGTGGCTGCTTCGCGGACGACGTCGAAGCTCTTCCAGCCGATTCCCGCTGGCGCCGTCCGCTGCGAGGACGTCTCGAGCCCATGCTGGAAGGTCCGCGTCGTCTCGAAAAGGGAGCCCAACGTACCGTCCCCAAGCAGCCATCCGACCGTGTTGACATTTGCGTTCCCACAACCGTCCGTCGACGTGAAGACGCGCTTTAGCGTGCCGTTGGTGGCGTCCGTCGTCCAAGAAGCGTTCAAGAATCCATTCGTTCCATCGAAGTTGTAGTTCGTCGTAATCGCACAGAACGTGAACGGACAGCCCGCGCTGAAGTCATCTATCGTCGTCCGGCTGTCGAAGAGCTTCAGGAGCCACGGCGTCGGATTGGGTGTCGTCGCCGTCCAATGCGTCGTCGTCAATCGGGACAGCCAGCTCGGGGTCGGCCGAAAAGCGTTCGTGTTCGTGATTTTCGTCTCGGTCGCGTACTCTCCCGCGACGGAGTTGTAACCGCTGAGGGCGGCCTGCGAGCAGGCTGGCGACGCGACCTGGCCGCAGTCGCCGCCGCCTGGTGGATTCACGCCGTACCAGGTGACGTCCTTCTGGCGCCGGATGTTCTGGACGCCCACGAAGTTGACCTTGTTCTCGTATGTGTCCTTGTAGCCGCAGCTCTGAGTGTATCCGGGGGTGTCGGACTCGTAGCAGAAGACCAGCGCCCGGAGGGGGTCTCCTGTGATGTTCGATCCAGCGTAGTACCGGCGCTCCAGCTCCAGGCCGGCGTTCGAGGGGTCGTCGTCGACGTGATTGACCTCGACCGTGAAGATATGCCGTGTGGCAATGGTACTTTCGTTCCCGTCGGGGCGCGTGACGACGACTTGTCGGGCAACGCGGGTGTTGTCGTGGTAGCCGGGCCGGTAAGGGTCCTGAGGGGCAGCTTGGCTCCTGCAGTAGTTTGTCGTCGAGTCCTGGAGCCCTGGCACAGTCTCCGTGCGCGTGGCGACGGCAGCGGATCGGTCGACATATCGGAGGAACTTGGCCGCGCCGCCGTCATCAAGGAGCTGGGGCTGCTGCGCCGAGTAGGGTTCCCCGGGCGGACATCCGACTTTCTCGAGGTCGTCGTCGCGGATTCCGCCGCCGGAGGCGAACGTGTAGGTATAGGAAACCCGCCCGCCTGTCGGGAGGGTCATCTGGAGGAGGGTACCGTTCGCCAGGTTGTTCCCCGCGACGGTGCCGTTGTAGAGGAAGGTATATCTCGCCAGTTCTTCGGGGCCTCCCTGGCTGTCGCTCCCGTTGAACCGGATGGCTGCGAGTTCCGGGGCGTTGGCCGTGACATCGGTAGGGTACGGGTTGCACTCCGCCCAGACATGGGCCGTGTCGAAGTCGTTGCGAACGAACGAGCCCGCCACCTGGTCGAACGATACGGTGAGAGTCCCGTTCGCCGTCGGGAGGGAGATCGACTTCAGGACCGGCCATGTTACCGGGCCGCAGATCTTCGCGTCCCAGTTCCAGACGATGGGAGTGGCGCGGCCGATGAGGCTGATGTGGTCGATCTTCCAGGCGTCAGTCCAGGCTGGCGCCTCCGCCACATACCCGACCGTGAGAACCTGATTCCCGAAGCGATCCACGATTGCCGTCAGGCCCCAGCGGGGATCATTCCCGCCCCAGGGATCGTCATTGAAATCCTGTCGCAGCGACGGGTTGTCGGGGGACGGCCGAGCACGACGAAACTCGTGCCCGAAGATCTGCTTGCTCCCGTCTGGAAGTTCCACCGTGTAACCCGAGCTGATATCGCCCGTTCGACGGAGGCCGCTGCCATCGCTGCTCACCGAGGTCCCGGAAACCGAAGGAAAGTAATGTCTCCCCGTCATTGGAGAGACATATGACTTGTCGTCGACGTACCCGATGTGGAGGCCCCAACCTGCGCCCAGGGTCGGGTAGCCTGCGATGTAAGCCCACGTTTTCGAGCAGGTTCCATCGTAGGTATCGAACATCCAGATCTTCGACGTGTAGGTCGCCCGGAGCTGCCAGGTGAGGCCGGGCGAGAGGGGGTACTCCGGCCCGAGCGGGATGACGATCCCGGGGTCTCCGGAGAAGAGGTTCACGTGGTCCACGCCCCCGGACTGATAGACCTGATTGGCCTTGAAGCCCGGAAGTGTCTCGTCCGGCTGGCCGGTACCGGCGAGCAGCGCGTAGGAGGTCAGTACGACGGGTGCCAAGAGGATAAGGAGCCGGGTCTTTCGCATCTTCTTCTTCCCCGCTTCATCCATGTTCAGGAGGGTCTTGGTCAGAGCATCTGTATCACTCTCTCTTCCAGAGTGCCCGGAAGATGGTCTTTTCAGACAGCCTCAGCGAGGAATCGTGAGAATTCACCGTCAGTTCGGCCGCACGCCCTCGCCGGGGAGGGCGGGGCGGGCGAGGTAGGGGCGGACGTCGCGGCCGACGATCTCGAAGAAGCGCTCGGCGTAGCTCGCGACACTGCCGACGCGGGTGTCCTCGAAGATCTTCTCGACGCGGTGCATCGGGACGAAAAGGGTCGTGACGCCCAGCTCCCCCTCGTCGGTTCCGCGGTGCTGGCGGGCCCAGTCGTCGAAGAGAGCGACGTCGATCCCCCGCAGCGTCACGCCGGCCGGTCCCATGGAAAGGAGCAGGCCCCAGTACTTCTCCTTCGGCTCGACGAGGTGCAGGAGAACGAGCGTGCCGGCGTCCATCTCCAAAGAGCCGGTCAGAAGATGACGCTGTCGACGAAGAACTTCGAGGGCGTCGTCCGCCCGGTCACGAGCGCCTCGGCATCTTCGGGCGAGATCTCGAACCGGCCAGCGGACTCGCCCGCCGACGTCGCGAGGTACATGTCGACCTTGTCGAGGGATTTGCCGAAGGCGCGTGCCTCCTTCAGTCCGCGGGCCGCGGCGGCGATGGCGCCGAAGACCTGCTGCTCGGTCTCGGTAATGACCCTGAGACGCACCCCCTGGGGGATGGAGTCGAGGCGGACGGCGCGCAGACCCGCCGACTCGAAGGCCTGGGTGAAGGCGTTCATCATCTGGAGGTCCATCGGGCCTCCGCCGCCCTGTTCGTTTCCCTTGAGCGCCCGGGAGAGGCCGCCGCCGGTATCGGCCTCGCCGGGCGTCGGCTCGGGTTGCGGGGCCCTCATGATCTTCTTGTTCTGCTTGATGTAGTCCGACAGGGAAGGCTTCTTCGCCCCGGCGTCGGGAATTACCTTCGTCGAGCTGTTCGGGTCGCCGAGGACGTAGACGCCGCCGAGACCTTCCTGGTTCGCCTTGATCGTCCGCGCCTCGTCGTAGTCCGCGATGGCCATCGACTGCTGGGCGCCGAGCGGCGTCCGGAAGACGAGCCGGTTTCCCTGCACGACGGGCTTGTCGCGCGCCGGGATCCGCTGTCCGTCCTTCGTGTAGATCACGTAGTCGGCTGCGAGAAGCGCCGCCGGAAGGAGGAGGACGAAGAGAAGAGCGAGCCGCCGAAGGTGCGCCATGGGATTCCTCGTGGGGCCCGGGACACGGGCTCCGGCCCCGATTGAAGTATAAACGTCCCTCTCCGGCAGGGTCCGGAAGGAGGTCTCGTGCTCATCGTCATGGACCGCTCGGCGACCGACGAGGACGTCGGCCGCGTCGTACACGCCGCCGAGCGCCTCGGGCTGAAGGCCCACCCGATCCCGGGGGCGCAGCGCACGGCCATCGGCCTGACCGGGAACAAGGGGACGATCGGCCCGGCGGCCTTCGAGAACCTTCCCGGGGTCTTCGAGGTGATCCCGGTCTCCCACCCCTACAAGCTCGTGTCGCGGGAGTTCCACCCGGACGATACGGTCGTCTCGATCGGCGGGGTAGAGATCGGCGGGAATAGGCTCGCCGTGATGGCGGGTCCCTGCGCCGTCGAGTCGCTCGACCAGACGGTCGCCATCGCGAAGGCCGTCCGGGAGGCCGGGGCGACGATCCTGCGCGGCGGCGCGTTCAAGCCGCGCACATCGCCCTACTCCTTCCAGGGGCTCGGCGAGGAAGGGCTCCGCATCCTGGCTGCGGCGCGCGACGCGACGGGCCTCGCGGTCGTGACCGAGGTCCTCGACACCTCGACGGTGGACCTCGTCGCCCGGTTCGCCGACGGGCTCCAGGTCGGCGCGAGGAACATGCAGAACTTCGAACTCCTGAAGATGGTGGGCCGGACGGGGAAGCCGGTGCTCCTGAAGCGCGGGATGTCGGCGACGCTGGAGGAGTTCCTCCTCGCGGCCGAGTACGTCATGGCGGAAGGGAACCCGAACGTCGTCCTCTGCGAGCGGGGGGTCCGGACATTCGCGGACCACACGCGCAACACGCTCGACCTCTCCATCGTCCCGGCCGTCGAGAGGCTCTCGCACCTGCCGATCGTCGTCGACCCCTCGCACGGGACGGGACGGAGGGACAAGGTGACGCCGATGTCGTGCGCGGCGGTCGCGGCCGGGGCGGACGGCCTGATCGTCGAGGTCCACAACAAGCCGGAGGAGGCGCTGTCCGACGGGCCGCAGGCGCTCACGCCGGCGCTCTTCGTCGACCTGATGGCGCGGATCCGCCCGATCGCCGCGGCCGTGGGGCGGAGCGCGTGAGGCCGGCGGCCCTCGTCCTCGAGGACGGCCGGCGCTTCTTCGGGCGCAGCGTCGGAGCGGAAGGGACGACCTTCGGGGAGGTCGTCTTCAACACGGGAATGGCGGGGTACCAGGAGACGCTCACCGACCCCTCGTACCGGGGACAGATCGTCGTCATGACGGCGTCCCACATCGGCAACTATGGCCTGAACGACGAGGACGTGGAGTCGGAGGGGATCCAGGTGTCGGGGTTCGCCGCGCGCCACTTCCCCGACCGCTTCTCCTCGTGGCGGGGGAAGCGGACGATCGCCGAGGGCCTCGCGGCCTCGCGGATCGTCGGGATCGACGGGATCGACACGCGCGCGCTCGTCCGGCACCTCCGGACGCGGGGCGTCATGCGGGGCGCGATCTCGACGGAGGCCGTGTCGGACGCTGTGGCCGACGCCCTCGTCGAGGAGATCCGCAGGCAGCCGACGATGGCGGGCGCGGCCCTCGCGCTGACGGTCGGCACGAAGGAGCGGTACGAATGGACCGCGGGGCTGCCGGCCGGCGGGCCGCGCAAGCGGATCGCGGCGGTCGATTACGGGGTCAAGCGGAACATCCTCCGGATGCTCGCCGCGCGCGGCCTTCAGCCGTCGGTCTTCCCGGCGGCCGCAGCGGCGAAGGAACTCCTCGCCGGGGGATTCGACGGCTTCTTCCTCTCCAACGGCCCGGGCGACCCGGAGGCCCTTCCGACGTGCGTCGAGACGGTGAAGGCACTCGTCGCCTCGGGCAGGCCGGTCTTCGGCATCTGCCTCGGGCACCAGCTTCTCGGCCTCGCGCTCGGGGGAGAGACGTTCAAGCTGAAATTCGGCCACCGGGGTGCGAACCACCCCGTCAGGAACCTCCTCGACGGGACGGTGGCGATCACGTCCCAGAACCACGGCTTTGCCGTCGCGACGGACTCCCTCCCGCCGCACGTCGTGCCGACGCACGTGAACCTGAACGACGGGACGTGCGAGGGGTTCCGGGTGAAGGATGCCCCGGTCTTCGCCGTCCAGTACCACCCGGAGTCGGCCCCGGGGCCGCACGACTCGGACACCCTCTTCGACGACTTCGCGCGCCTTCTCTGAGGGGGCGGCGGACTGCAGGCTGCTAGGATCGCGCGAAAAGGGGGCAAGCTTCATGAACATGCGTCTCGGAATTACAGGCGTCGTCCTGGTCGCCCTCGTCCTTCTCGGGCGCCCGGCGGCCGCCGCGGACGGCACGGCCGAGGGGACGCTCACGGTGAACGGAAAGACGACGACGCTGGCGCACGCGTACGCCCGCGCCGTGCCGGGCTTCTTCGACAAGACGAAGGAGGACGTCGAGGTGATCCTCTCGGACGTCCCGCTCTCGGGCAAGGCGCTGGAGGACCAGTTCGAGCGGATCCACATGGCCGAGGCCGGAAAGCTCCACGCCTTCGAGATCACGCTCAACGCGGAGGGAAAGCCGATCTCGACGTCGTTCCGGCACGACGGGTTCAAGGAGACGAGCCCGAGCGGCCTTTCGAGCGACGACGTCTTCACGAAGAAGGTCTTCGACGGCAGCATCGTCGAGGGTTCCTACCGGAGCGCCAAGGAGCGCGAGTTCTTCGGGAACAGGTACGCGTTCGACGTCTCGTTCCGGGCGAAGATCGCGCGCGCCGAAAAGCCCGTTCCCCCCTCGCCCGCCGAGACGGCGGCCGCCGCGAAGAGCCCCCAGGCGAAGGTCTACGGCGAGTACCTCAAGGCGGTCCAGAAGGAGGACCTGGCGGCGCTCAGGAAGCTCTTCTCGAAGGAGCAGGCCAAGCTCCTCGACGAGCCGGACGCCAAGCAGATGGTCGCGATGGTCAAGATGATGATGGCGACCGATGTCAAGGTCCTCAAGGTCGCGGAGACGGGCGACACGGCCGAGCTGAAGGTGACGGGAACACAGGACGGCAAGGCCGCCGGAGGCGTCGTCCAGATGGTCCGGGAGGGGGGCGCGTGGAAGGTCCAGAGCGAGGAGTGGAAAAACTGACGTCTCGCGACATCAGACGAGAGTGAGGCGGGCCCAATCGAGGTCAACCATCCCGTTTCACGGTGATCTCGACGCGCCGGTTCTTCTGCCGGCCCTCGGGATCGTCCGAGCCCTTTCCGTCCGTATGGCCCTCGATCGAGCACGGCCGTCGCGAGCGGCACCATGCGCCCTCGCTTCTTTCAGCTTCTTCTTGCAGGCACGACCGGCCTCGTCCCGCTCCCGAGCCTTCGCCTCGCGCCGGGCGCGGTTGGTCTTCAGTCGGCTCTCGGCCTCCAACGTACTCGGACACGGACCCTTCGAGGGCTCGGGCGGCGTGGGTGGCGCGCCGCAGCCGCAGCAGACCTTTCACGTCATCTCCACCCTCGGTCTGTCCGCGTGCGTGCGGGGGTCGGTGAAGAGCGTACGTCCGGAAAGCGGGATGACGGCGTACCGGTCGGCCTGCGAAATGCAGGCGGGAGAGGCCGTCCGAAAAGGTCGCCTTCAATCTCGCCCTTCCGCCCGCGTCGGTGCACGTCAGCGGCGCCTTGACCGCCGCGCCGAACGTCCCCTCTGCCCTTAAGATCCTCCCGTGCGCGTCCCCTTCTTTCTCGCGCGGCGCTTCCTCGGCGGGCAACGGGGGGGCCTTCTCCGGACGGTCTCGGTCCTCGCGCTCCTCGGCGTGTCGCTCGGGGCGGCGGCGCTCGTGGTCGCGATGGGACTGATGTCGGGCTACCGGCACGACCTCGCCGAGAAGCTGGCGGGGACGAACGCCGAGGTCCTCGTCATGGTCGAGAGCAGCCGGAACCGCGCGGCGCTCCGGAAAAGCCTGTCGGCCCTGCCCGGGGTCGTCCGCGTCTCCGAGACGGGTTTCGCGCCGGGCATCCTCCTCTCTCCGGCGGCCCCGCGCGGGACCGACGCTCTCGTGAAGGGGCTCGACCTCCCGAACGGCGCGGTCACGACGCCGCTCCTCTCCCGCGTCCCGGATCTCCCCGGGCTCCTCGGCGGCACGCGGGCGGACGGACGAACGCCCGTGCTCCTCGGTGCGGGGCTCGCGAAGCGCCTCGGCGTCGCGGCCGGCTCGCCGGTCATCCTCGAGACGTCGTCCCTCGATCTCTCGAAGGGGATCGCGCCCCCGCGGCGGACGCGGCTCACGGTCGCCGCGGTCGTCGAGACCGGGTTCTCGGAGGTGGACGACAGCTGGGCGGTCGTCTCGCTCGAGGCCTTCTCGCGGTTCGCCCCGCCCGACGCGCGGACCGGAATCTGGGAGCTGAAGCTCTCGCACGTCTCGGAGACGGACCGGACCGTCGCGGCCGTTCGGGCCGCCCTCGGCGACATGGTCACCGTCGTCGACTGGAAGTCGATGAACCGGGACCTCTTCGCGGCGCTCGCGATCCAGCAGACGCTCCTCTTCGTCGTCCTCGTCCTCATCGTCGCCGTCGCGGCGGGGACCGTCGTCTCCTCGCTCGTCGTCCTCCTCGCGGAGAAGACGCGCGACGTCGGCGTCCTCTCGGCCGTCGGGGCGACGCCGCGGACGATCCACCGGACGTTCCGGCTCGCTGGGTCGCTCCTCGGCGGGGCGGGGCTCCTCCTCGGGATCGGCTTCGGCGTCCTCGTCTGCGCCGTCCTGACGGCTTTTCACCTCGTCCGCTTCCCGCCGGAGATCGCGAAGGTCTACTACCTTTCGTGGATGCCCTTCCGGCCCGAGCCGCTTCACCTCCTCGCGATCTTCGCCGTCGGGATGCTCCTCGTCCTTCTCGCCTCGGCGCTTCCCGCCCGCCGCGCCTCGCGGATGAACCCGGCGGAGGCGCTGCGTTACGAATAGGCCGAGCGTAGACTTTCGCGTCATGAGCGCGAGCCCTGCCGCCGTGGCGCCGGTCTTCCCGGGCGCTCTCCGGTCGCCGGCCGTGGACAAGGTCGCGATCGAGGAGCGGGCGGCCGCGCTCGGGAAGCGGTCGATCAAGAAGGAGGCGAAGGTCGCCGGGATCCGGCTCGCCATCTCGATGTGCGACCTGACGACGCTGGAGGGGAAGGACACCCCCGGCAAGGTGCGACAGATGTGCGCCAAGGCGGTCCGCCCCGACCCGGAGGACCCGTCGGTCCCCTCCGTCGCCGCCGTCTGCGTCTACAGCGATCTGGTGGCCGTGGCGAAGGCCGCGCTCGCAGGCTCCGGGGTGAAGGTCGCGAGCGTCTCGACGGCGTTTCCGTCGGGCCGGTCGCCGCTCCCCGTCCGGCTCGCCGACGTCCGCCGCGCGGTCGCCTCCGGGGCCGACGAGATCGACATGGTCATCGACCGCGGGGCGTTTCTCTCCGGGGCTTACCGGCGGGTTTTCGACGAGATCGTGGCGACGAAGTCTGCCTGCGCCCGGGCGGACGGATCGGCGGCGCACCTCAAGGTGATTCTCGAGACCGGCGAGCTGGAGACATACGACAACGTCCGGCGCGCCTCGGACCTCGCGATCGCGGCCGGCGCCGATTTCATCAAGACCTCCACGGGAAAGGTGCAGCCGGCCGCGACGCCGGCCGTGACGCTCTGCATGCTCGAGGCGATCCGCGACCACTGGCTCGAGACGGGGGCGAAGATCGGGATGAAGCCGGCGGGGGGGATCCGGACCTCGAAGCAGGCGCTCCACGACCTCGTTCTCGTCAAGGAGACTCTCGGCGCCGCGTGGCTCACCCCCGACCTCTTCCGCTTCGGCGTCTCGAGCCTCCTCAACGACCTCCTCATGCAGCTCAGGAAAGAGAAGACGGGGCGGTATCGTTCCGAAGAGGAATTCACGAAGGATTGAGATGCCCGGAGACGACGGGGGATTTTCTTCGAATGAGTAAGAACGCCGGGACCCGCCTGCGCTCGCGTCCGTCGCCGGAACTCGACTTTTCTGGCGTCTGGGAGTACGCCCCCGCGCCGGAGTCGACCGCGCACCTGAAAATCGATCCGCGTTACGGCCTCTTCATCGGCGGCCGGTTCGTCGCGCCCAGGTCGGGGGCGTGGTTCGAGACGATCAATCCCGCAACCGAAGAGAAGCTCTCCGATGTCGCCGAGGCGGGGGAGGCGGACGTCGACGCCGCGGTCCGCGCGGCCGAGCGGGCGTACGAGAAAGTCTGGCGGCGGATGCCGGGGAAAGAGCGCGCCAAGTACGTCTACCGCCTCGCCCGGATGCTGCAGGAGAAGGCGCGCGAGTTCGCCATTCTCGAGACGATGGACGGCGGAAAGCCGATCAAGGAATCGCGCGACGTCGACGTGCCGCTCGCTGCGGCGCACTTCTTCTACTACGCGGGGTGGGCCGACAAGCTCGACTACGCCTTCCCGGGGCGCCGGGCGCGCCCCCTCGGCGTCTGCGGGCAGGTGATCCCGTGGAACTTCCCGCTCCTGATGGCTGCGTGGAAGCTGGCGCCGGCGCTCGCGGCCGGGAACACGTGCGTCCTGAAGCCGGCCGAGACGACGCCGCTCACGGCGCTCCACCTCGCGAAGCTCGTCGAGGAGGCGGACTTCCCGCCGGGAGTCGTGAACGTCGTGACGGGCGCCGGCGCGACCGGTGCCGCACTCGTTTCGCACCCGAAGGTGCGGAAGGTCGCCTTCACGGGCTCGACGGAGGTGGGGAAGAAGATCCAGCGGGCCCTCGCCGGGAGCGGGAAGAAGCTGACCCTCGAGCTGGGCGGCAAGGCCGCGAACATCGTCTTCGCCGACGCCGCGATCGACCAGGCCGTCGAGGGGATCGTCAACGGCATCTACTTCAACCAGGGGCATGTCTGCTGTGCCGGGTCGCGGCTTCTCGTCGAGGAGTCGGTCCACGACCTCGTCGTGAGGAAGCTCGCCCAGAGGATCCGGACGCTCCGCCTCGGCGACCCGCTCGACAAGAACACCGACGTCGGGGCCATCAACTCGAGGGCGCAGCTCTCGAAGATCCAAGAGCTCGTCGACTCCGGCGTCTCCGACGGCGCGATCCTGACGCAGGCCCCCTGCCGGCTTCCCGCCAAGGGCTTCTGGTTCCCGCCGTCCTTCTTCACGAATGTCGCGCAGAGCATGCGGATCGCGAGCGAAGAGATTTTCGGCCCCGTTCTCGCCATCCAGACCTTCCGGACCCCCGAGGAAGCGGTCGAGAAGGCGAACAACACGATGTACGGCCTCTCGGCCGGCGTCTGGACCGACAAGGGGTCGAAGATCTTCAAGGTCTCGCAGAAGCTCCGGGCCGGCGTCGTCTGGGCGAACACCTACAACAAGTTCGACCCGACCTCCCCCTTCGGCGGCTACAAGGAGTCCGGCTTCGGGAGAGAAGGCGGACGCCACGGGCTTCAGGCGTACCTCGAGGCCGTGTGAGCGGCACGCCCGACGTCTACGGGAGACTCCGGGAGCACATCGACCGGATGCCGGTCGGCTATCCGGCGACGAAGAGCGGCGTCGAGATCCGGATCCTCCGGCGGCTCTTCACCGAGGAGGAGGCCGAGGCGGCGCTCCTGCTCTCCGCCCTTCCCGAGGCGCTCGGGCGGATCCATTCGCGCGCGCCCAAGGGGCGCTGGACGAGAGAGGAGTTCGAACGGCTCCTCGACGGCCTCGCCGGGAAGGGAGCCATCATGGGGGGCCGTACCTCGGCATCCTCCGGCGGGATCAAGCGCTACAGCCGCGCGATGCTCGCGATCGGGATGTACGAGATGCAGGTCGGCCGGCTCACGCCGGAGCTGCAGCGGGATTTCGAGGAATACATCTCCGGAGGCTTCGCGCTCGCCTTTCTCGGGCCGAAGACGAAGCAGATGCGGACGGTTCCTCTGGACGTCCGGCTCGTCCCGGACCGGAGCCCGGGACGGTACGACGACGTCCGGTCCCTCATCGGCGGGAGCTCCGGACCATGGGCCGTCCTGAACTGCGTCTGCCGGGAGGGAAAAGACCTCACCGGCGAGCCGTGCCGTCAGACGGCCGTCCGCAGGACCTGCCTCGCCATGAAAGGGGCCGCACGCCAGATCGCCGAGTCGGGAGCGGGGGAGGAGCTGACGAGGGACGAAGCGCTCACGCTTCTCGACCGTGCCGCCGGGGAGGGGCTGATTCTCCAGCCGCAGAACGCGCAGGACCCCATCTTCGTCTGCTTCTGCTGCGGCTGCTGCTGCGGAGTCCTCCGGATGGCCAGGCAGTTCCCGAAGCCGGCGGAGGTCGTCGAATCCAACTTCCGCGCCGCGGTGGAGGGCGACCTCTGTGCCGACTGCGCGGCCTGCCGGACGCGCTGCCCCATGGACGCGCTGTCGGACGGCGGCGGCCGGACGGCCGTGGATCGGGACCGGTGCATCGGCTGCGGCGCCTGCGTCGGCACCTGTCCGTCGGACGCCCTCCATCTCGTGGAGAAGGAACGGACTCATGTCCCGCCGAAGGACCACGCCGCGCTCTACCGGAGGATCCTCGTCGAGCGGTTCGGAGTTCTCGGGACGGCCGGGATGATGGCGAAGGCTGCGCTGGGCCGGAAGATCTGAGGGGCGCCTTCAGTCCCAGGTCCGCTCTACGCCGTGGCCGTCGAGCCCTTCGTCGGCGCTCACGAGCCGCGATCCGGTGGCCATCGCCGCGGCCAGGATGAGGCGATCCATCGGATCGCGGACGGCCGGAAACGACGCGAATGAGAGCGCCTGCTCGACGTCGAGGGGAAGGACGGAATAGCCGGCGTGCCCGGCGAGAGTCTCGAGGAGGCGGGCGAGAGGAACGCGGAGACGTCCCTTCTCGTGGAGGAGGGAGATCTCGACGAGGGAGATCGCGGGAACGTAGCAGAGGGTGCGGCCGGCGTCCGCGGCGCGGAAGGCGCGCACCGCCGCACGGCCGAGGCGTCGCGGGTCGGTGAGGTGCCAGACGACGGCGTGTGTATCGGCGACGAAAGTCATGCCGGACGGGCGCGTCGCCCGATGGAGCGCGACAGCTCGCGGCGGGCGGCCCGAAAGTCGGCGAGATCCGGCACCCGCGCCCCGGAGAACGTTCCGGCGAGGGAACGCGGCGCGGGCGTCGTGCTCCCCTCCGGAGAGCGCAGTGCGCACTCGACGAGCCGCTCCACCTGCTGCGAGAGCGAGCGTCCCTCGGTACGTGCGAGAGCCTCGATTCGGGCTCGTGTGGCTCGGGGGAGCCGGACGGTGAGAACGGCGTCCTTCACGTCTGCGAATGTATGCGGACCGCACCGGCTGGTCAAGCCGGTGCGCCTGGGAGGGGGCCGGCGGTCTAGAATCGCGTCCGTGGCGCGCCTCGCCGTCCGGAAGACGTACAAGCTCCTGATCGCCGGGCAGTTCGTCCGGACGGAGTCGGGGCGGGCGTCCCGTGCGACGTCGCCCACGGGGGAGTTCCTCGCCCACGTTCCCCTCGGGTCGCGAAAGGACGTTCGCGACGCGGTGAAGGCCGCCCGCGGCGCCTTCGCCGGATGGTCGGGACGAACGGCCTACAACCGCGGGCAGATTCTCTACCGCGCCGCCGAGATGCTCGAGGAGCGGCGGGCCGAGTTCACGGGCGCGCTCGTGAAGTCCGCGGGCCTCTCGCGCGCCGCCGCGGCGCGGGAGGTGGCCGTCGCCGTCGACCGGCTCGTCCACTTCGCCGGGTGGGCCGACAAGATCTCCGCCGTCCTCGGCTCCGTGAATCCCGTGGCCGCGCCGTACTTCGACTTCTCTGTCCCGGAACCGACCGGCGTCGTCGGGGTCGTCTCGCCGGAGGGTCCCGCGCTCCTCCCGCTCGTGACCCGCCTCGCCGCCGTCGTGGTCTCCGGAAACACGGCCGTCGCGATCGCGTCCGAGCGGATGCCGATTCCGGCGCTCCTCTTCGGCGAAGTGATCGGGACGAGCGACTTCCCGTCCGGCGTCGTGAACGTCGTGACGGGGAGGAAGTCCGAGCTGGTGCCGGCGCTCGCCGCACACCGCGACGTCGACGCTCTCGACGACGGCTCGGGCGACGCGGCGCTGTCGAAGCGGATCGAGGAGGAAGCCGCCGACCGCGTCCGGCGGATCGCGCGCCCGAAGGCGTCGTCGCCGGCCGACTGGTACTCGGCGCGTGCGTGCGAGGGGATCGCCGCCGTCGAGCCGTTCGTCGAGATCAAGACGACGTGGCATCCCGCGGGCGCGTGACGAAACCTCTCTTCTTCTTCGATCTGGACGACACCCTCGTCGACCATCGCGGAGCCGAGGAGGCCGCACACCGCGCCACGCATGCCGAGCTCCCCGGCGTCTTCGGCACCGTCCCGTTCTCCGAGTGGCTGGCCCGCTACCGGAGGAACAACCTCGCCCTCTGGGCCCTCTACGGGAAAGGGGAGATCGACCGCCACGAACTGACCCGCCGGCGGTTCGCCGAGCCGCTCCTCGAGCTGGATCTCGACCCGGCGCACGGAGAGAAGGTGGAAACGGTCTACCTCGACCTCTACGCGAGGCACTGGCAGCTCGTGGACGGGGCCGAGGAGATTCTCGAATTCGCGGCCCGGACCGGCGTCGTCGGCATCCTCTCGAACGGCCTTCGGGAACAGCAGTGGGGCAAGGTCCGGACCTTTCGCCTCGACCGCTGGGTCTCACACGTCGTCCTCTCCGAGGAAGTCGGCGCCATGAAGCCCGCCCGTGCGATCTTCGACGCGGCGTGGAAGGAGGCAGGAGGCGGGGACGTCCGGAAGGTCTACGTCGGCGACTCGTGGGAGAGCGACGTCCTCGGCGGGAAGGCGGCCGGCTGGTTTCCGATCTGGTTCAACCGGCATGACCAGCCCGCCTTGGCTCCGGTCGTCTTCGTGACGAAGCTCCTCGACCTGAAGCCGCTGCTCTCCTGAGAGCTACTTCTTCAGCGGGCCCTTCGGCGAGATGGAGGCGGGCGTGAGCGTCGCGGCGTCGAGGAGGGTCTTTCGCATGGCCGAGTGGAGAGCCTCGTTCTCGGTGGGGGGGACGAAGCCGTGGTGCTCGAGGATGTTCCAGAGCCGGCCGGCGATCATCTCCGGCTTCGCATGCCGGAGGAGGTAGTCGGTCGCGCCCGACTGGATCGCGAAGGCGAACCGGCTCCGGTCGATGCGCGGCGACATCAGAACGACGGGCAGATTTGCCGTGCCGGCCTGCGACCGGAGAATGCGCGTGACGTCGAATCCGTCCATCCCCGGGAGGTTCGTGTCCATCAGGACGAGGTCGATGTCCTCCTTGAGGAGGAGCTCGAGCGCCTTCTCCCCGCTCCCCGTCCCGATCGTGTCCGTGGCGTACTCCCCCAGCGAGTCCGCCAGCTCGTTCCGCGCCCGGACGTCTTCCGCGACGATGAGGATGACGGGAGCCCGCGTCTTTCTGGCCGGCGCGAAAGGTGACTTCGGCACGGCGGCGGACGGGAGCTTCCCCGCGGGGATCGCGGCCGCGGAGACCCCGAAGGGGAGGCCGACGGAGGACGGGAGCGGCGTGCCTGTGGCCGAGGGAAGCGGAGAGAAGTCGGGCTCGATCTGCAGCCACTCGGCCGCAGGGGCCGGGGCGGCCGGGGGGGGTGCGGCCGGCGCGACCGGGAAGGGCAGGGCCTCCGGCGTGGGTGTCGCTTCGGGCACGGCGGGGGGAGGCGCGGAGACGAAGGGGCGGAGCATCGCCATCTCCGCCTCGAGGTCGGCGGCCGAGGAGAACCGGTCGTCGGGGTTCTTCGCGAGAGCCTTCAGGACGATCGCCTGCAGCTCGGGCGAGATGTCCCGATGGCGGGAGAGGTCGTCGGGGATCGGCTCGGAGACGTGCTTCATCGCGATGATGAGCGGGGACTCCCCGTCGAACGGGATCTTGCCCGTCAGCATCTCGAAGGCCATGACGCCGATCGAGTAAACGTCACTGCGCGCATCCGTGGGCCGGCCGAGCGCCTGCTCGGGCGACATGTAATGCGGCGTCCCGACCATGACGCTGTCCAGCGTCAGCGTCACGCTCTGCTTACCGCGCGCGAGGCCGAAGTCGAGGATCGCGACCGCGCCGCTCTCCTCGACCATGACGTTCTGCGACTTCAGGTCGCGGTGGATGATTCCGAGGCGGTGGGCGGCCTCGGAGCCGAGCGCGATCTGGCGGAGGATCGAGATTGCCGGCGTCGGCGCAATCCTTCCCTCTCGCTGGATCATGGTCCGGAGGTCGACGCCGGGGACGAACTCCATCGTGATGAAGGGGTAGTCCCCGCTCATCCCGAAATCGTGGATCCGCGCGACGTTCGGGTGCTTGATCTTCCGGTTCAGGTTGATCTCGCGCTTGAACCGGGTCAGGAGCTGCTGGTCGTCGGTCTCCCAGTCCGGAGAGAGGACCTTGATCGCCACCTCCTCGTCCAGCTCGAGGTCGTGCGCCCGGAAGACGATTCCCATCCCGCCCCGGCCGATCGTGTCGATCCATCGGTAGCGGGGGATCCCTTCGAAGAAGCGGTCACGAAGCCGGTCGAGATTCATGGTGCGTCGGGCGGCTCAACTCTGCGCGGCCAGAGCGTAGCAGGCCGCGCGGCCTCGCGGAAACAGGCCGGTCCGCGTGGGAGCGATAATCGAGACCTCATGAGGCTGCCGCTCGCCGCCGCCGGAATCGCCGTTCTTCTCGCCGCCCCGGCTTCGCTCGGGCAGGTGCCGCCCCCTCCGAAGGGATCGGCGACCCGGCAGGTGGCCGACTTCACGCTTCCGGACCTCCAGGGGCGCCCCGTCGGCCTCTCGGCGTTTCAGGGGAAGTCGGGCGTCCTCATCGCCTTCGTGAAGGGGACGTGGTGCCCGCACTGCGCGGACCTCATCCTCCAGCTCCAGAGGCTCAAGGCGACCGACCTCGCCCGGATCCCCGTCCTCGTCATCTCGCCGGAGCCGGCGTCGCAGACGATCGCCTTCATCACGCGGGTCGAGGCCGAGCAGCGGATCCGCCTCTCCATGCGGTTCCTCGTCGACACGGCGCTCCGGTTCGGGCCGCGCTACGGCCTCACGCGCGAGGTGAGCGGCTCGCAGGGGCGTCCCCCGAACGTCGTCCTCCTCGACCCGACCGGGCGGCAGGTCTGGTCGTGGGCCGAGGGTCACGACAGGAACCTCGAGATCGGCCCGTCGCTCCACGCCCGGATCGAGGAGATCCGGACCAGAAGGCACTGACGGCTCCGGTAGACTGAAGCCACGATGAGCTTCTGGTCCTCGCGCCGCGTTCTCGTCACCGGCGGGGGCGGCTTCCTCGGCCGGGCGCTCCGCCGGACGCTCGCCGAACGGGGCGCCGCACACCTGTTTTCTCCGGGAATCGAGGAGGTCGATCTTCGCGACAAGGCCGCCATCCGGCGATGCCTCTCCGAGACGAAGCCCGACCTCGTCATCCACGCGGCCGCCGTCGTCGGCGGCATCGGAGCCAACCGCGCCCACCCCGGCCGCTTCTTCTACGAGAACGCGATCATGGGAATCGAGCTGATCGAGGAGGCGCGGCGGGCAGGTGTCACGAAGCTCGTCTGCCTCGGGACGATTTGCGCCTATCCGAAGTTCACCCCCGTGCCGTTCTGCGAGGAGGATCTCTGGAACGGCTATCCGGAGGAGACGAACGCCCCTTACGGACTCGCGAAGAAGATGCTTCTCGTCCAGCTCCAGGCCTATCGCGCGGAGTATGGCTTCGACGGCGTCTTCCTCCTTCCGGTCAACCTCTACGGCCCGAACGACAACTTCGACCTCGAGACGAGTCACGTCATTCCCGCCATGATCCGGAGATTCCTCGAGGCGAGGGAGACCGGGACGCGCGAGGTCGTCCTCTGGGGCGACGGGTCGCCGACGCGCGAGTTCCTCTATGTCGACGACGCGGCCGACGCGATCGTCACGGCCGCGGAGACGTACGACGGCGGAGAGCCGGTCAACCTCGGTTCGGGCGAGGAGATCTCCATCCGCGATCTCGCCTCCCGCGTCGCGAAGGAGACGGGCTTTTCGGGCACCGTCCACTGGGACACGACGAAGCCGAATGGCCAGCCCCGCCGCCGGCTCGACGTCTCGAGGGCCGAGAAGCTCTTCGGCTGGAAGGCGAAGACGCCTCTTTCGGAAGGGCTGAAGAGGACCGTCTCCTGGTACCGGGCGACCTCCCGCGGCTGACCGAAGCCGCCCGGGGATCGAAGCGCCCCGGGCCGGCTAACCGGGGAGCTTCCGAAGGAGCCGGTAGAGCGTCGAACGGGAGACGCCGAGACGGCGAGCCGCCTCGACCCGGTTGTAGCCGCTGCGCGCGAGCGCGTCGCGGAGCACCTCGCGGCTGATCTCGCGGACGCCGGAAGAGCGTACCGAATGATCCCAGGCCGCCGGCCCGGACCCGGGGCGAACCATCAGCAGATGGAAGTCCTCCGGGCGGAGCTCCGGGCGCGCCGAGAGGGCGCATGCCTGCGCGAGCGCGTGCTTCAGCTCGCGCACGTTTCCCGGGAACGGATGCGCGAGGAGAAGCTCCCGGGCTTCGGGAGAAAGCGTCCGCGCCGGCAGGCCGGCGGGTGCGATCTGGCGAAGAAAGCTGGCGGCGAGGAGAAGGACGTCCTCTCCGCGGTCGCGGAGGGGCGGGATCTGAAGCGTGATGACGGCGAGCCGGTAATAGAGGTCCTCGCGGAAGGTTCGGCGAGCCACGCACGCTTCGAGATCCGCGTTGGTTGACGCGAGGATCCTCACGTCGACCGGAACCGCCTTGTTGTCGCCGACACGCGTGATCACCCGGTCCTCGAGAACGCCCAGGAGCTTGCCCTGCGAGTTGAGCGGTACCGCGCCGACCTCGTCCAGGAGAAGAGTCCCACCGCTCGCCTCTTCGAAGAAGCCCCGGCGGGGGGCCGTCGCCCCGGTGAAGGCGCCCCGCACGTGGCCGAAGAGCTCGCTGTCGACGAGCGACTCGGGAAGGGCGGCGCAGTTGATCGAGACGAAGGGGCCCGAGGCGCGCGGACCCGACGCGGCGATGTACCGCGCGAGGACCTCCTTCCCCGTTCCGGTTTCGCCGCGGATGAGGACGGTTTCGGAGAGGACCGCCACACGGCGCGCCTTCTCGAGGATTTCGAGCCAGACCCGGGAGCGCCCCGCCAGATTCGCCGGCGCCGGAGGCGCGCCGGGGGACGGTATGACGAGGGCCTGACGAACGAGGCCGAGGAGCTGCGGAAGCCGGAAGGGCTTCTCGAGAAAGTCGAGGGCTCCCGCCTTCATCGCATCGACGGCCGTCGAGACCGTCCCCTGGCCGGAGATGATGATGAACGGGAGCGACGGGTGCGTGGTCCTCACCTCGGTGAGAAGCTCGACACCGTTCATCTCCGGGAGCATCAAATCGCAGAGGACGAGGGAACAGCTTCCGGGATCTGCACCCGACAGGAAAGCCCGCGAGCCTGCCCAGAGTTCCACGTCGAGCCCCTCGCGCGTGAGCGCGGAGCGGATCAGATCCCTCACGCCGGGGTCGTCGTCGATGACCGCGACTTTCGGCTTTCGGGGTTCCGGCTCGGGCGTCACGAGAGGCTCTTCATGGAAGGCGACGGAGCCACATTCTACGGCGCACTCGAAGCGTATGATCGTTATGAGTCCATGTCTCCGCTCTCTTCGCTCATCGCGCGGATCCCTCTCCCGGACGAGAGCGCGAGCCGCGTCTTCATCGTGGACGACGACGAGCAGGTCCGGACACTCCTGCGCCGCCTTCTTTCGCGCGCCGGGTATGCCGTCGAGGAGTACGGCATGGCGGAAGGCGCCCTTCAGGCGATACGCGCCAATCCACCGGACCTCGTCCTCCTCGACCTCAAGCTTCCGGACCGGAGCGGGCTCGAGGTCCTCGAGCAGATCCGCGAGAGCCTTGACACCAGGCTCCTTCCCGTCGTCATGCTCACGGGCCAGGGCACGCGCGAGGACAGGCTGCACGCCCAGCGAGCGGGCGTGACCGACTTCCTCGCCAAGCCCGTGGCGGCGGACGAGCTTCTCCCCCGTGTCCGGTCGCTCGTCCTCCTCAAGCATTTCGCCGACGAGCACGAGCACGCGGAGCAGGTGATCCTGATGCTCGCCAAGACGATCGACGCCCGCGACAGCTACACGGCGGGTCACAGCGGGCGCGTCGCCCAGTATGCCTCCGACGTGGCGCGGATGATGGCGCTCAAGCCCGCCGACGTGGAGGACGTCCGCAGAGGTTCACTCTTCCACGACATCGGGAAGATCGTCGTCCCCGACTCGGTCCTCAAGAAGCCCGAGCCGCTCACCGGCGAGGAGATCCGGACGATCCGGAAGCATCCGGCCGCCGGATACGAGCTGCTCGTCGGCATGAAGACGATGCAGCGCATCCTGCCGATCGTGCATCACCATCACGAGCGGCTCGACGGGAGCGGCTATCCCGACGGCATTGCGGGAGACGAGATCCCGGTGTCCGTCCGGATCGTCTCGATGGCGGACGTCTTCGACGCGCTGACGACGACACGTGCCTACCGCTCGGCTCTCACGTTCGATCGGGCCTGGAACGTGATCGACGAGGACGTCCGGCTCGGCCGTCTCGATCCGCTCGTCTGCGCGGCGCTCCGGGAGGTCATCGCCGTTTCGGGGATCCATCGCGATCCGACGGAGCCCGCCTTCACCTCGGGTCTGTTCCACTCCTGAGCCGTCCGGGGTCGCCTCACGCGCTCCGCGCGGTCCGGAGGATCCTCCCGCAACGCCATTCCAGGTAATGGCCGAGGAGCCAGAACCGGCGGAAGGCGGGGTTTCGTGTTTCGCCCCGGTGGTAGCGGAGATAGATCTGCTGCGCGATGACGGCGAGGCGGAAGAGGCCGTAAACCTCGTAGAAGGCCCAGTTCTCCGGGTGAAAGCCGGTCTTCGAGAGGTAGTCGTCGACGACCTCCCGGCGCGTCGGCATGCCGGGGAGGTGCGTCGGCTGGCGGCGCGTCCATTGCGCGACGGGATCGTCGCCGGCCTCCACCCAGTACGCGAGACTGCTCGCGAGATCCATGAGGGGATCGCCCAACGTCGCCATTTCCCAATCGAGGATCCCGACGACGCGCGAAGGGTCCTCCGGGTCGAGGACGACGTTGTCGAGCCGGTAGTCGCCGTGGACGATGCGGGTGGCGACGTCCTCGGGCGTGTTCTCCTTCAGCCACCCGATGACGCGGGAAAAGCGCGGGGCGTTCCAGGTTCGCGCGCGGACCCACCGGTCGCTCCATCCCTCGATCTGCCGCCGCGCGTATCCGGCCCCCTTGCCGAGCCCCTCGAGCCCCGCGGCCTTCGGGTCGATGCGATGCAGGTCTACGAGGCGGTCGATGACGGAACAACACATCCGCCGGGCGGCGCCGGGATCGAGCGTGAAACCGGGAGGGAGATTTCGGCGGAGGATGACGCCGGGGATCCGGCGCATGACGTAGAAGTCGCATCCGAGGACGCCCGGGTCGCCGCAGAAGGCGACCATCCCGGGGACGTACGGGAAGAAGGGACGGAGCGCCTGCTGGACCCGGAACTCCCGCCCCATGTCGTGCGCGGACCTGGCCTTCGTCCCCGCGGGCGGGCGGCGGAGGACGAGGTCGTGGCTTTCGTACTCCAGCCGGTAGGTCCAGTTCGAGGCGCCGCCGGAGTACTGGGTCACGCGCGGCGTCCCGGAGAGCTCCGGCACGCGCGCCCTGAGCCACCCGTCGACGGCCGCGACGGGAAGCTCCTCGCCGGGGCGGGTCGTCACCGCTCCTTCATCCCGTACTGCCGGAGGATCCGCCGGGCGACGCTCTCGATGTGGACCTCGTCGGCCCCGTCGTAGATGCGGGCGGCCCGCTCGTGGGCCCACCACCAGGCGAGCGGCGTGTCGTCGGTCATCCCGAGGCCGCCCAGGCCCTGGATCGCCCGGTCGAGAACCCGCTGCATCGTTCGCGCGACGGTGAACTTCAGAAGGGAGATCTCCTCGCGCGCCGACCGCGCGCCTTCGTTCTCGATTTTCCACGCGGCATGCAGGACCATGAGCCGCGCCGCGTGGATCTCGGCCCGGCTCTCGGCGATCCACTGCTGGACGATCTGCTTCGTCCCGAGCGGCCGGCCGGGCGAAAGCTCGCGTGTCGCCGCGTGGCGGCAGAGGATCTGAAAAGCCCGCTCGCAGACTCCGATCCAGCGCATCGCGTGGTGGATCCGCCCCGGCCCGAGGCGCTCCTGCGCCATGGCGAAGCCGGCCCCCTCCCCGCCGAGGAGATACGAGAGCGGAACCTTCGCGTCGTGGTAGCTCACCTCACCGTGGCTCGCCCAGCCGCCCCCGCGCTCGCCCATGACGGAGAGATTCCCGACGAGGACGAAGCCAGGGGTCGCGCACGGGACGAGGATCATGCTGGCGCGGGCGTAAGGGTCCGGCGCCTCCGGGTTCGTGACCGCCATGCAGACCGCAAAGGCGGCGCCGTCGGCGGACGACGCGAACCACTTGTGCCCGCGAAGAACCCAGGAATCCCCGTCGCGCGTCGCGGTCGTCCCGAGCCAGACGGGGTTCGAGCCCGCGAACTCCGGCTCGGTCATCGTGAAGCAGCTCCGGACTTCCCCCTTGACGAGGGGAAGGAGAAAGAGCTCCTTCTGCTCGGGCGTCCCGTGCACCATCAGAAGCTCCATGTTCCCGACGTCGGGCGCCTGGACGTTGAAGACGTAGTGCCCGAGGGGCGTCCGCCCCAGCTCCTCGCTCATGTGCGCGAATTCGACGAGCGAGAGCCCCGCCCCGCCGTACTCCTCGGGGACGTGCGCCGCGAAGAGACCCGTCGCCCGGGCCTTCGCCCGGAGCGATTCGAGGGCCGGGACGAGAGCCGGAAAGCCGCCGTGCCGAAGCGCCGGCTCGAGCGGAAGGATCTCCTTCTCGACGAACTCGCGGATGAGACCGCGCAGGGTCCAGACCTTGGACGACTCGGAGAAATCCATGTCCCTGACGAAGGGGAGTCCGCGCTTCGGCTACTTCTTCTTCGGTGCCCAGTGCTCGATGACCTTCTCGAAGACGGCGTCGGCCTGCCCGGCATCCCGGAAGGTGATCGTCCCGGCGGGGTCCTGGAGGAACTCGATCGTCAGCTCCTTGACGCCGGTGCCGGGCGGGACGTTCGGCCCCGTGTAGATCCAGCGGATCAGGGCAGGCTCCTCGGGCTGCATGCCGCGCATCGAATTCACGCCAGGCCCGCCCACGTTCGTGGTCGGGTCCCCACCGCCCCCTCCCCGGCTGTCCCCGCCCTGGTTCACGGCGTCGGAGCTCGACATGTCCAGCTTGTCCTTGGTGACCCGGCTCTTTCTCTCGGTCGTCGTCGGGGATCCGAGAAGGATGAGCGTCTTGCCGACCGGCGAGCCCGCGCCCTTCACCTTTCCAGTCTTGTACGTCTTGTCGGCGACGTCGATCCGGCTCTGGATCGCGGCGGCAAAACCCCTCCCGCGCGCCGCCTGGTACTCGGCGATGAACTTCTCCGCCTCGGCGTCGCTCGTGACCGTCGACCACTTCGCGCGCTCGGCCTTCGAGAGAAAGTAGGCCTGCGGCGAGTCGGCCCAGTCCTTGTATTTCGAGAGGCCCTCGGCGGCGGCGGGCACCGCGAGGGCGAGGAGCACGGCGGCTGTCACGATTCGCATTGGCGACCTCCCGCGGGAATTATCGCGCGGATGGAACGAGAAAGGGCTATCTCGCGGCGGCCTCGGAATCTTTCGCGCTTAGCGCCGATACGTTGAGTCGTGATCGGGATGGCGAGAGACGAAGCGAAGGAAGCCGCCTTCTCGAAACGCGAGCGCTCGGACCTTCTGGCTCAGGCGGAGCGAGTAAACGCCGGCACCGTTCGGTGCCTTGAGATGCTTGATCGCCTCCCACTGGAAGCCGGTGTGCCGGTAGATCGTCGGCCAATCCAGCTCGCCGAGCCGGCGAAGAGACGCGACGACCTGCTTCAAGTCGGCCGCCTCGAGCCGGAAGAATACGTCCTGGAATTCGGGGCTGTTGAGGTCGAGCCGGACCCGGTTAGCGGCGGCGGCCACGTGAAGAGCTCACGGCTCTGGAGCTTTTTGCGACCAGCCCGTCGAGGTTCGTCTCGGTGGGTGTCGTCGTGGACGCCCAGGCGAGCCCGCGCTTGATCCGCGAACGATCGGGCTCCTGGAGGGTCCAGAGCTGACTTTCCGGGATGACGGCGACGGCTGTCAGAACGATCGCGCCGTCGCGGCGGCGTTCGACGCGCAAGACCTTCCCGGCATGGTTCTTCCCCAGGGAGATCTGACCGCTTTTTCCGACGACCTTGATGTCTGCTCCACGTACCTGTGGCATCGCTGGCCCTTCCTGCCATCATGCTATCATGCAGACCCTCGGGGACGCGTGCCGCAGCCGGGCTCCGGCGGGGAACCCAGCGGGGATGCCGCCTGGCGGTACGCTCGGGATCGACTGCCCCGGCTCCGGCCTCCGACTCCTTCAAAACCCGATGATCTGTTCCTCCGAAAACCGCTTCCCCTTCATGAGCTCTCCTTTCGTAAGTCTATGGAGAACTCACACCCCCTGTGGACCACTCTCCGGGGAGCAGGTCGCGCTTCTAAACTCGAGGTGATGGCACGGACGCGGAAGAAGAAACCGAGCGGGCCGGAGACGCTCGGAGACCGGATTCGCCGTTTTCGGATCGCCAGGGGGCTCACACAGGCCGAGCTGGCGGCGCAGATCGGCGTGCTTCAGCAGACGATCACGTACTACGAGGTGCGGGGCGTTTCTCCGCCCCCCGCGTTGCTCGTGGCGATCGCCGATGCCCTCGACGTCTCGACCGACATCCTTCTCGGCCGCAAGAAGGTGCCTGAGCGCGGCGGGGGAGCCGGGCCGGCGACCAGCGTGCAGCGGCAAAAGCATCTGAAGAAGCTGGACGAGCTGCCCCCGCACGACCAGAAAGCCGTCTTCAAGATCATAGACGCCCTGGCCGAGCGGCGGGAGAAGAGCCGCGGCGCTTGACAGCCCGCGCGTCACGCCGCTTGCGATGGCTCGCGCGCGACCACCTGCGCGCGGGGGTACCCGTACTCGGTCGTCGCGCTCTCGCGCAAGCGGCGCGCCGCGCTACCGGCTCTCAACTCCGGTGACCTGATCAGCTTTCGTCCCGGCGTACCCGCCCACCATTCGCCCTCGCGCGCGGCGAGCTTCAGGCGTGCGCGAGACGGCGCGCTCGGCTCGCCCTGTCCTTCGCGGGCGGGACCTTCTCGAGGGACCTGCCGATATCCTGGATGGACACGCCCGTCTTCACGAGCGCCTTCACGAGAAGGTCGATGGAGACGGTCTTGTCGGCGGCCTCCATCTTCGCGACTCGAGGCTGGCTCGACCGCACGGTTTTCGCGACTTCGGCCTGGCTCAGTCCCGCGCGTGCCCGCTGTGCCCGCAGCCTCTTCGCGAGCGCGACCTTCACCTCGATGATGGCCATGTCCTCGTCCGAGAGCCCGAGGAAGTTCTGCACGGTAACCGTCTTCCAGCCGGCGCTCTCCAGACGGGTGGCCTTCTTCGCTTCTTTGCGCTCGCTCATTTTTCCTCTCGGGCCAAACGGCGGTATGCGCGGATGCGCTGCCGGCACGACGCCATGACCTGTTTCGGGGTCCTCCTGGACCCCTTCTCGAAGATATCGAGAATCACGATCACGTCCCGCTCGATTGCGTACACGATCCGCCAATCGTGGCCTTCGTCCCTGATCCTCAGCTCGTGGCATCTCCTCTCGATTCCGGGCATCGGTCGCGACGCAGGCAGGGACAGGGTCACGCCCTCCTGTAGCTGCCTCAGAAGGAATCCCGCTTCCCTCCGGGCTTCCGTCGAAAGCGGAGGCGTCCTGATCTCGCCTTGGAGAATCCGGATCGCCTTCGCCACGCAACCGACTATATCAGAACTGATATTTCCAGCCGCAAGAAGCCGCAGAAACTTAACATGCCGTTTTACTGTACCGGAACTCCGGAAGGGTCAATTAGAGTGGTGGAGCTGAACGGGATCGAACGCGCCCGACCCGCGCTCTGCGAGCGCGAGGACCGCTTCGCTGGGTCGGGCTATTGCGGATCTGAAGGCGGAGAAGGGTCTCCGCGCCTCTCAGGTCGACGGTTTTCCCCGTTCAGCTCCATGAGGAGCACTCGACGCCGAGGTGAGTGATCGTGTGGTGCGGCAATGTCATGGTGGAGCTGAACGGGATCGAACCGTCGACCTCCTGAGTGCGATAAAGG
>JBBIPB010000021.1:0-27644 GCA_037443065.1 Acidobacteriota bacterium
TCGCCTTGTCGAGGTCGGAGCCGAACTGGGCGAAGGCCGCCAGCTCGCGGTACTGCGCGAGGTCGAGGCGGAGGGTCCCCGCGATGGCGCGCATCACGCGGATCTGCGCCGAGCCTCCGACGCGCGACACCGAGATGCCGACGTTGATGGCCGGGCGGACGCCCGAGTAGAAGAGGTCCGACTCGAGGAAGATCTGCCCATCGGTGATCGAGATGACGTTCGTCGGAATGTAGGCGGAGACGTCTCCCGCCTGTGTCTCGATGATCGGAAGCGCCGTAAGCGACCCGCCCCCCTTCTCGTCGTTCAGCTTGGAAGCACGCTCGAGGAGGCGGCTGTGGAGGTAGAAGACGTCGCCGGGGTACGCCTCGCGGCCGGGCGGCCGGCGGAGGAGGAGCGATATCTCCCGGTACGCCGCCGCCTGCTTGGAGAGGTCGTCATAGATGCAGAGCGCGTGCCCGCCGTTGTACATGAAGTACTCGCCCATGGCGCAGCCGGCATAGGGAGCGATGTACTGGAGCGGTGCCGGGTCGGAGGCCGACGCGACGACCACGATCGTGTGCTCCATCGCGCCGTTCTGCTCGAGCGTCTGGACGACCTGCGCGACCGTGGAGTTCTTCTGCCCGATCGCGACGTAGACGCAGATGACGCCGTTTCCCTTCTGGTTGATGATGGCGTCGAGGGCGAGGGCGGTCTTCCCCGTCTGGCGGTCGCCGATGATCAGTTCGCGCTGGCCGCGCCCGATCGGGATCATGGCGTCGATCGCCTTGATGCCGGTCTGCATCGGCTCTTTGACGGGGCGGCGATCGACGACGCCCGGCGCGATCCGCTCGGCCGGGTAGAACATCGTCGTCTCGATCGGTCCTTTGCCGTCCACCGGCTGGCCCAGCGGGTTCACGACCCGTCCGATCAGAGCCTCCCCGACCGGGACGGAGATGATCCGCTTCGTCCGGCGAACGGTGTCCCCCTCGCGGACCTTGCTCGTCTCCCCCATCAGGACGCACCCGACGTTGTCCTCCTCGAGGTTCAGCGCGAGGCCCTGGACCCCGTTCGGGAACTCCAGCAACTCGCCGGACATGACCTTCTCCAGGCCGTAGACACGGGCGATGCCGTCGCCGACGGAGATGACGGTTCCGACCTCGGAGATTTCGAGGCCCTCCGTGAGGCCGGAGAGCTGCGCCTTGATGATCTCTGTGATTTCGTGGGCGGTGATTTCGGCCATAGTCCGTTTCTCACATGCGCGCCGGCTTGGCCGGCCGCGCTCTATGCATGCGTTCCTTCGTGCAGTGCCGCCCGAACGCGCTGAAGGCGCGTGGAGAGCGACGCGTCGTACACCTCGCTGCCGATTCTCACGACGAAGCCGCCGAGGAGGGAGGGCTCGGCATCGGGCCGGAGGCGGACCGTCCGGCGGGTTCGTCCTTCCAGTGCTTTTCGGAGCGTCTCGGCTTCCCCCTCCTCCAGGGGTCGGGCCGAGCGGACCGTTGCCCGCACGACGTTCTCCTCGCGGTCGAGCCTCTCGCGAACGGCTCCGATCACCTCGGCGAGGCGGGTCAGCCGCCGGTTCGAGAGGAGGACCCCGAGCAGTCGTCCCGCGAGCGGGCCGGTCCCGAGCTTCGCCAGAAGCGTGCCCAGGAGCTCGGTCTTCGCCGCACGGTCCACCGCCGGGTTACGGAGTACTTCGCGCAGGTCGGCCGCGGACGTGAGGGTCCGGGAAAAACTCTCGAGGTCCGGCAGCAGCGCCTCGACGGCGGCCGTGGAGCCCGCCACGGAAAGGAGCGCGTCGACGTATGGCTTCGTGAACGCTGCGGCCATGCGTCGCCTCCCCGTCTAGCCCTTCCGCTCCGCGACGGCCGTGATGCCGGCGGAGACGAGGCGTTTCTGGTCCTCGGGGGTCACGCCGCGGGCGAGCATCTCCCGCGCCATCTCGACGGCGAGGTCCCCGGCATATTCGGTCAGCTCGACGCGCGCGTGCCGCACACGACTCTCGATCTCCCCCTTCGTCCGCTCCACGAGTCGCGCCGCCTCGGCCTCGGCCTCCCGAAGGAGCGTCTCGTGCTCTACCGCGGCATCTCTCTTCGCGGCCGCCTTCAGGTTCCCGAGCTCCGTCTCGATCTGCGCGAGTCGGGAGGCGAGTTGCGCCGCGAGAGCTTCGGCGCGCGTCCGGTCCTCCTCGGCTTTCGCGAGGGTCTTCCTGATCTCGCCGTGGCGCTCCTGGAAGAAGCTGGTGAACGGCTTCTTCAGAAGCCACCATGTCAGGCCGAAGAAAAGAAGAAGGTTCGCCGTCTTCCAGAGGACGACGGGAAGACCCAGAAACGTGTCGGCGTGGCCCCCCTCCGCCGCGAGAAGGAAGGCGACCGGCGCGAGGAGACCGCTCACGCGATCCTCCGCCCGAGCGCCCCGGAGGCGATCTCGATCGCGAGCGCCTTCGTCTCGCGACGAAGCTGATCCCGGGTCGCGGCCACGTCTGCGTCGAGGGCGCGCTGTGCCTCGGCCGCCGTTCCCCGCGCCTTTTCGCGAGCCTCGTCGAGGAGTTCCTGCCGGCGGCGCGCAGCTGCCTGCCGGGTCGCATCCTTCGCCGCCATCGCCTCGCGGCGTGATTCCGTCAGCTGCCGGTCGATCTCGGCGAGGGTCTGCTTCTCGCTCTCGAGCGCCTTCGTCAGCGCGGCGGACGCGGCGGAGATGGTCTGCTCGCGCCCGTCGAGGATCCCCCCGAGCGGACGGAAGACCGTCTGGCGGAGGATCCAATAGGTCGCCCAGAAAAACGCGGCGACGGCGAGAAGCGAGAGGTCCGGAAGCTGAATCATTTCGGGCTCTGTACGCCCGTCGGGCTCCGAAGGGCCCCGTTTGCCAGGCCGAGGGGAGGGGATCTTCAGGACTCGGACGAGCCGCCGGTTTATGCCACAGGGATCGGGCGCGGTCAATCGTGTCGGCTGATCATCCTGATCATCGGGTCACTACCCGGCCGATGGCTTCGGGGCGCGCGATGATCTCCAAGGGGGTGCGTCTTCTAGCGTTCCGGCCCGGCGTCGCCCGGCTTCGTCCCCGCCTCGACGGGGCCCTGAAGGACCGCCCCCTCCTCGACGATCAGGGAGGGCGCGTGGATCTCCGCGTAGATTCGGGCGCCGGCGTGGACCTCCACCCGCTCCCGGGCGTGGATGACACCCCGGATCGTCCCGGACACCGCGAGCTTCCCGACGCGGATCTCCCCTTCAATGACCGCCCGGTCCCCGACCACGAGCTCGCTCTCCGAGATCACGATGCCCCGAAAGTGTCCGTCGATCCGGAAGACGTCCTCGAACGTCAGCGTTCCTTCGAAGCGGGCTCCGCTGTCGAGAAAGCCGTTCAGCGCCCCGGTCTTCGTTTTCTGGCTCACCGGATCCCCTTCACGAGCCGGTCGAAGAGGCCGATCAGCTCTTCCTCGGAATAATAAAAGACGCGGACGTCGCCGCCGCGCCGCCGCCGGTGGATTTCCACGCGCGTTGCGAGCAAGCGGGAAAGGCGCAGTTCTGCGTCCCGCGTGTCGGCGTCGACGCGCCGGTCCGTCCGCCGGCGCTTTTCGCCCTTGACGAGAGAAGCGACGCGTGCCTCGGCCGCGCGAACCGAAAGGCCGCGCCGGACGAACTCGCGAGCCAGCTTCTCCTGGTCGGCGGCCGAGCCGAGCGCGAGAAGACAGCGCGCGTGCCCGGCAGTCAGCGTACCGGCCTCGAGCGCGACACGGACCTCGGCGGGGAGCTTCAAGAGCCGAAGAGCGTTGGCGACCGTCGCCCGGTCCTTGCCGACCCGGTCGGCGATCTCCTCCTGTGTCAGGCCGAACTCGGCGCGGAGGTGGTGGTAAGCCTCGGCCTCTTCGAGAGCCGTGAGATCCTGGCGCTGGACGTTCTCGACGAGCGCAAGGAGGAGGTGATCCCGGTCCGTGATCCCCTCTCGGATGACGACCGGAACCTCGGAGAGGCCGGCGGCCCGGGCCGCGCGGGCGCGGCGCTCACCGGCGAGGATCCGGTATCGGTCGCCGGAGCGGGTCACGAGGAGTGGCTGGAGGATCCCCGTCTTCTTGATGGAGCGGGCCAGCTCTTCGAGCCCCTCCTCGTCGAATCGGCGCCGGGGCTGACGCGGGTTGGCGTCGAGATGGTCGAGAGGGACGGTGAGAAGTCCTGTTGCGGCCTCTCCCTCGTGCCTTCCTGGAATCAGGGCCGAAAGGCCGCGGCCAAGGGCCGGCTTCTTTGCCATTTACTTAACCTGTTCTTTTTCAACAACTTCCGTTGTTGCCGTTCGGTCCATGAGCTCTCTCGCGACGGCCAGATATGCCTCGGATCCCTTCGACCGGATGTCATAGAGAAGGATCGGTTTACCGTAGGAGGGCGCCTCGGCGAGGCGAACGTTCCGCGGAATCGGGGTCCGAAAGACTTTCTCGCCGAAGAACCGGCGAATATCGTCCAGCACCTGCCGCGAGAGGTTCGTCCGGTCATCCCACATCGTCGGGAGAATCCCTGTGACCTCGAGCTTCGTGTTGAGGTTCTCGCGCACGCGCTCGACCGTTGAAAGGAGCTCGCTGACCCCTTCGAGGGCCAGGTATTCACACTGGACCGGAACGAGAACTCCGTCCGCCGCCGCGAGGGCGTTCAGGGTCAGAAGCCCGAGCGAGGGGGGGCAGTCTATCAATACGTAGTCGTACTCGGCCCGGAGGGGCCCGAGCTTCTCCGCGAGGCGATACTCGCGGCGTTCCGTGGCGACGAGCTCGATCTCGGCTCCGACGAGGTCCCGGTTCGACGGTAGGAGCCAGAGATACGGAAGGTCCGTCGCGCGAACGGTTTCGGCGAAGCCGGAGCTTCCGAGCAACCAACCGTAGACCGTGGCGAAGAGAGTTCTCTTGTCGACGCCAAGCCCCCCGGTCGTGTTTCCCTGTGGGTCGAAATCGATCAGGAGGACGCGCTTTTCGAGCGCGGCGAGCGCCGCGGCGAGGCTGATCGCCGTCGTTGTCTTCCCGACGCCCCCTTTCTGGTTCGCCACGGCGAGGACGCGTGCCCGGACCGGACCGGACATCTCTGGAGCCGGATGTTTCACGTGAAACATCCGAGGAGGGCGATTCCACGGCCCTCCGCCCCCGGCGACGGGTGGAAGGAGCTCTTCCCGCACCGGCTCGACCGTAGCAGCTCCGGGTAGAGCGCGGCAGTCGTCCAGAGAAGCGCCCGCGCACCTTCTGCGAGGAAGGGGCGTGCGGCGCGGACGAGGAGACCCGCTCCCGCCACGGCGCGGCTCGTGAGGAGATCGAACGGGGTGTGGCGTGGCATCCTGAAGGAATCCGGGAATCTAGCGTTCACCACCTCGCCGGTCAACGCAAGAGCCTCGAGGGCCTCCGCGAGGAAGCGACCCTTCTTCGCGGTCGACTCGACGAGAGTTCCCCGGAGATCCCGCCGGACGATCAGCAGCGGGAGAGCCGGGAAGCCCCCTCCCGAGCCGATGTCGAGGAGTGATCCGCCCCCGGAGCCGGCAAGCGGCAGGAGGGCGAGCCCCTCGAGCGCGTCGAGAAGGTGGCGCCCGACGAGCTCTTCCGGCCTCGCGGCCGTGGCCGAGACGAGGTTCATCCGCTCGTTGGCCAGAAGGAGCAGCTCCAGGTACCGCGCAAGGGCCGGGACCTCTTTCTCGGCTTGCGTCCGGCTCTCGTCCGGAAGCCGCGCCAGCGCCCCGCGGATCCACCGTTCGCTCTCCCCCGCCGTCATGCCACGCTTTCGCGCTTCCGGAGCGTGAGACGCGCAAGGAGGAGTGTGACGGCGGCCGGGGTGACTCCGGGAATCCTCCCCGCCTGTCCGAGCGTTCTGGGGCGGTGGCGCTCGAGCTTCTCGACCGCCTCGTGCGAGAGCCCGGGAAGTCCGCGGTACTCGAGGTCCCGCGGGATCTTAAGCTCCAGGGAGCGGGAAAGGCGCCGGACGGCCGCCTCCTCCCGGGCCAGGAAACCGCAGTAGCGGATCTCCGCCGTCACGCGCCCCGCCTCCTCCTCGTCGAGTGAGTCGAGCTCTGCCGCCACGAGCGGGTCTTCGATCCTCCCCTCCGCGACCGTTCGCAGCGCCTCCGGCGGGAACTCTGGCCGGCGGAGAAGCCCGGCGAGTGTCGTCTCCTCCGAGAGCGGCACTCCGAGCGCCGCGAGCCGTTCCACCGTCTCGCGGTCCGGCGTGAGGGACGCCGTTTCGAGCGCGCCGCGGACCCTGTTCAGCCGCGCCTCGCGATCCAGAATCGCGTCCGCGCTCCTCGGGTCGACGAGCCCGATCTCCGCCCCCTTCGCCGTCAGGCGCGCATAGGCGGTGTCGGCCCCGAGGAGGAGCCGATACTCGGCCCGCGAAGTCAGCAGACGGTACGGCTCGTCGATCCCGAGCGTGACGAGATCGTCGATCATGACGCCGATGTACGCCTCGTGCCTCCCGAGAACGAGCGGCGCCCGTTCTCCTCTCCTCGCGGCCAGCGCCGCGTTCGTCCCCGCCACGATCCCCTGTCCGGCCGCCTCCTCGTACCCCGAGGTCCCGTTGATCTGGCCGGCGAGGAAGAGCCCCGGGAGCGCCCGGACCTCAAGGGTGTCGTCGAGCTGCTCCGGGAAGACCATGTCGTACTCGATCGCGTAGGCCGGGCGGAGGATCTCGGCCTGCTCGAGCCCCGGAATCGCCCGGACGATCTCCTCCTGGACGGCGGCCGGAAGCGACATCGAGAGTCCGTTCAAGTAGGTCCAGTCCGTCGAGAGCCCCTCCGGCTCGACGAAGATCTGGTGTCTCGGCCGGTCCGGGAACCGGACGACCTTGTCCTCGATCGAGGGACAGTACCGGGGTCCCCGTCCGACGATCCGGCCCGAGTAGAGCGGCGAGCGGAAGAGGTTCCTCCGGATCAGATCGTGGACCCGGTCCGTCGTGTGTGTGAGGAAGCAGTCCACCTGCGGGAGACGGGGGAACGGCTCGCTCCGGCAGGCGAACGAGAAAGGGACCGGCCGCTCGTCCCCGCGGGCGACGATCATCCGGGAGGTATCGAGGCTCGCGGCGCGGACGCGCGGCGGAGTCCCGGTCTTCATCCGGCCGAGCGACAACCCGATGGCCTTCAGATTCTCCGAGAGCGTGCGGGCGGGGGGCTCTCCCCAGCGCCCTTCCTCCCGCCGCTCGTCACCGACGTGGACAAGGCCCCGCAGGAACGTCCCGGTCGTCACGACCGCGGCTTCGCAGGCCACCTCGCTCCCGTCAGAGAGGAGGAGCCCCCGGAGGCGCCCGCCGCCTTCCCGCACCGCGACGACTGCCCCTGCGGCGAGGGTCAGAGAGGGCGTCGCCCGGACCGTCCGGGACATCTCTTCATTATAAAGTACTTTGTCGGACTGAACCCGCGGACCCCGGACGGCCGGCCCGCGCGAGGCGTTCAGCACCTTGAACTGGATCCCCGACCGGTCGGCGACCCGTCCCATGGCGCCGCCGAGCGCGTCGATCTCGCGGACGACCTGTCCCTTCGCGAGGCCGCCGACGGCCGGGTTGCAGCTCATCCGGGCGAGCGCCGCCACGTCGTGCGTCAGAAGGAGCGTGTCGCGTCCCAGGCGCGCGGACGCCAGCGCGGCCTCACAGCCCGCGTGCCCGCCCCCGACGACGACGACCTCGAATCGCGCGCGCATCCATCTCCCCCGGCCTCGCCGGCCGGCCCGTCATTTTCCGATACAGAAGGTCGAGAAGATCCGGTCGAGAAGCTCCTCGGTCGCGGTCTCGCCCGTGATCTCGCCGAGCGCGTGGAGCGCTCCGCGAAGCCACGACGCGGCGATCTCGTCCGCGTCGGCGCCCGCTGCTTCACGGGCGGCGGCCGCGGCCCGCGCGAGCGCGTCGCGGTGTCTCTCGAGGACGAGGATCTCCCCGTCGTTCTCCATGCTTCCGAGGCGCTCCCGAACGATCGCCTTGAGTGCCTCGAGCCCCGCGCCCGTCCGGGCGGAGACGGCGACCTCGGCCGCGAGGCTCCACGGCTTCGCGGCCGGAAGGTCACTCTTCGTCCGGACGACGAGCGCGCGCTCCCCGAACGACTTCGCCGCGGCCTCTTCCTCCGACGAGGGCGGGATCGAGCCGTCGACGAGAAGGAGGACGACGTCCGCAAGTCCGGCGGCCCGGCGGGCCACGTCGACTCCGATCCGCTCCGCCTCGCTCTCGGGCTCCCTGAGCCCCGCCGTATCGACGAGGCGGACCCGGGTGCCGAGCAGGTCGGCGGCTTCGGAGACGGCGTCCCGCGTCGTGCCCGGGTCGGGCGTGACGATCGCCCGGTCGGCTCCGAGGAGCGCGTTGAAGAGCGTCGACTTTCCCACGTTCGGCCGCCCCACCATCGTGACCGTGGAAACCCGCTCCCGGGCGACACTCCCCTCCGCGGCAGAGACAAGCGTCGAGAGCGCGGCCTGGGCCTTGCCCAGCGCCGCCTGGCGCATGACCGCGCCTTCCGCAGGCAGCTCCTCCGGGAAATCCAGCCCCGCCTCGATCTCCGCGAGGCGGTCGAGGAGGTCCTCGCGGACGGCGCGAACGCGGCGGGAAAGCTCCCCTTCGACGAGCCCAAGCGCTCGCCGCGCCGCGCCGCGGCTCTCGGACCGGGCCAGGTGCGCGATTCCCTCGGCCTCGGCCAGGTCCATCTTTCCGTTCGCGAGGGCGCGACGCGTGAATTCGCCGGGCCTCGCGGGTCGGGCGCCGGCCGCCTGCGCCGCCGAGAGGAGCGCTGCCACGATCGCGGGCGCCCCGTGGCAGAACAACTCGACGACCTCCTCACCGGTCGAAGAGCGCGGCGCCTCGAACGGCAGGACGATCCCCTCGTCGAGGGGGCGCATCTCCGCATCGACGAAACGGGCGACAAGCGCGTGTCGCTCTTCGGGGCGCTCCGGAAGAGACGGGACGAGCCGCCGCGCGACTGCGAGGGCCGCGCCCGGCGGCCCGCTCAGCCGGATGATCGCGAGGGCAGACGCGCCCGGCGGCGTGGCGGGGGCGACGATGACGTCGCCCGTCCCCTCCCGATCGGCGACGAGCGCGCCCACGCCGGCCTCAGCCCGCCCGGGCCGATGACTTCTTCATGGAGGTCGGGCCGAGGTCCGTGTATCGGTTGAGGAGAAGCTGCTGGACGATCGTCAGGACGTTCTGCATCAGCCAGTAGAGGACGAGCCCGGAGGGCATGTCCTTGAAGAAGAACCCCATCGCGAACGGCATGATGTTCATCATCCGCCGCATCGCCGGGTCGCCGGTGGCGGGCGTCATCTGCTGCTGGAGCCACATCGTCACCGTCATCAGGATCGGCGTGACGTAATACGGGTCCTTCGCCGAGAGGTCGGTGATCCAGAGCATGAACGGCGCGTGGCGCAGCTCGATCGAGTGGGCGAGGAGGTTGTAGAAGGCGATGAGGATCGGCATCTGCAGGAGGAGCGGAAGGCATCCCCCGGCGGGGTTCACCCCCTCCTGCTTGTAGAGCGCCATCGTCTCCTCGTTCATCTTCGTCCGCGCCGTCGGATCGCTCTTGACCTTGGTCGAGTACTTCGCGCGGATCGCCTCCATCTTCGGCTGGAGCGCCGACATTTTCTTCATCGAGACGAGCTGCTTGTGCGTGAGCGGGTAGAGGAGGACCTTGATGAGGAAGGTGATGACGAGAATGGCGACGCCCCAGTTCACGACGACGCTCTGGATCGCCTTGAGCGTCCAGAGGAGCGGCTTGACGAGGATCGCAAACCACCCGTAGTTGATGAGCTTGTCCATCCCCGGGCGCACCTTCTCGAGAATGTCGATCTCCTTCGGACCGAGGTAGAGATCGGCCGCGAGGATCCCCGCCCCTTCGAGGACGACCGCGATCTCCGACGGCGCGGGTTTCCCGTCGGGCCCGGGCGGCGTCGAGACCGCCTCCGGCCGGATGCGTGCGGTCGTCCGGGCGTCCGGGAGAAAGGCCGCCAGGAAGTAGTTGTCCTCGAGGCCGACGGCGGTCAGGCCGGGCCCTACGCTCTCGGGCTCCTTCAGGCTGCCGTCCGCCTTCCGGGTCACGGAGCCGGTCGCGAGAAGGGCGACCGCGGAGCCGGGCCGCGTGTACTGATTCCTCATCTCCTCGGCAGAAGGGTTTCCGATTCCGGGTCCGGCGACGACTCCGATGGCCGGGGCTCCGGGCCCTTCGCGCTCGACGCGCATCGAGGCGACATAGCCGCTCCGGAAAACGTACGTCCGGACGAGCCCCGCGCCGTCACCCTCCCGGTAGCGGAGCCGGAGCGTGACCGTCGCGTCCTTTTCTTCCTTCTCGATCACGAAGAGGGCCTGGCCCGCCCGGGCGAGGAACGGGTCCGTGGGGTCGAGGGTGAGTGTGACGCCGGGAAAGCCGGAACTCTGCCGGACGAGGTCGAGCGGGTGCTCTTCGGAGTCCCGGTAGGCCTTGAGCGTGAAGGAGCGAAGAGCGCCGCCCCTGTTCGTGACCGTCGCCCTGTAGAGACCCGATTCCACCGTCACGAGCGTCTCGGCCGACGCCGCAATCGGCCGGACGGGGACGCGCACCGAAGGCTCTTTCGCCGCCGGGGCGCTCGCCGGGACGGGTACCGGCGTGGCCGTCGCCGGGCCGACTGGGACCACGGCCGTCGGGGTGGCGCCGGCCACCGGCCTGGGCGGTGTGGGCGCAGGGAAGAGCACCGTCCAGAGAATCAGGACGGCGGCCGAGAGAGTCAGGGCGAGGACGAGACGTTTCGTATCCAAGAGATCTCCTCGAAAGAGTAGGAGCTTACGGTACCGGATCGATTCCGCCCGGATGGAACGGGTGACAGCGCGCCAGCCGGCGAAGGGCGAGCCCCGAACCGCGCACGAGGCCATGTCGGAGGATGGCTTCCCGCGCGTACTCGGAGCAGGTCGGGTGGAAGCGGCAGGCGGGCGGCAGGAGCGGCGAGACGAGCTTTTTGTAGGCGAGGAGAATCGCCGCCATGGTCCGGGCCCCCCCTCGCGGCGCCCCGGCCGGCACGGGTACGTTCACGCCGGCCACCCGGCCGCCCGGGCGAGGAGCCGCTCCGTCTCGCCTCTCAGCTCCTCGTACGTTGCCCCGGCGGCGCGCGGGGAGACGTTCACGACGAAATCGAGTCGCGGGAGTGCCCGTGCGGCGGCCGCGCGCCGAAAAGCCTCCCGGACACGCCGCCGGAGGCGATTCCGGACCACTGCGCCTCCGGCCTTTCGTGTGACCGTGATCCCGAGCCTAGGGCCCGTCCCGCCGCCAGGGCAGACGAAAAGCACCAAGAGGCGCCCGCTCAGGCGCGTCCCGGTGTCATAGATCCGGAGGAACTCGCGGCGCTTTCGGAGCCGTCGTCCGCGGGGATTTCCCTCGGACCCGGCGGACCCGGTCTCGCGCGGTGTTTCGGCGCCCATCGGCGGGGCGGCTCAAGACCGGCCGGCTGTCCGGCTGGCGGTCAGACGGAGAGCCGCTTGCGGCCCTTGGCCCGCCGGCGCGCCAGGACGGCCCGCCCGCTCTTCGTCCTCATTCGGACGAGGAAACCGTGCGTCCTCTTGCGGTGGCGATTGTTCGGCTGGAAGGTTCTCTTCATGGCGTTTTTCCCGTGCGGGGAGCGAGCGATTCTCCGGGAGGTGCCCGCCGCTGTCAACCGGTACGGTTTCCGGCCCCCCTTTGCGGCCGCCAGGAGCGCTGATAGCATCGCCGACCCGCTGCCCGGGAACGATTTGCACAGCACTGAAGATCCTGTGGAAAAGACAAACGCCTGGACCAAGATCCTCGAGCACCTCCGGAGCCGGGTCGACGAGCGCGACTTCGAAACCTGGTTTCGGGACTCGCGTCAACGGGCCGAGTCCACAGACTCGATCGTCGTCCACGTCCGGGCTCCGCTCTACGTCAACTACATCCCGGAGGCCTTCGGCCCGCAGATCGCCGAGGCCGCCCAGAAGGCGGGCTTCGGCAGCCGCGACATCCGCTTCGTCGCCGACGGCGACTACGCCTCGGCCGCCGAGCCGCTCCGCGTCCCGGCCGAACCGCGCCGTCGGGCCGGCGGCCTGAACCCGGCGTATACGTTCGAGAACTTCGTCACCGGCGAGTCGAACCGTCTTGCTCACGCGGCCGCTCTCCAGGTGGCCGGCCCGACCTCCCGCCAGTACAACCCCCTCTTCATTTGCGGCAGGACGGGCCTCGGCAAGACGCACCTGATGCAGGCGATCGGGCACCGTCGTCTCTCGAAACGGCCGGGGGAGCGGGTCATCTATCTGACGTCCGAGAGCTTCGTGAACGAGGTCGTACAGGGGGTCCGGTTCAACCGGATGGAGAGTCTCCGCCAGCGTCTTCGCGCGGCGGACATCCTCCTCCTCGACGACGTCCAGTTCGTCGTCGGGAAGGAAGCCTCCGAGAACGAGCTCTTTCACACCTTCAACGCCCTCTACGACGAGGGGACCCAGATCGTCTTCTCGTCCGATGTCCCGCCGCGAGAGATCCCGGGTCTCACGGACCGGCTCAAGAGCCGGTTCGAGGGGGGTCTGATCGTCGACATCCAGTCGCCGGACTTCGAGACGAAGGTAGCCATTCTCCGTCAGAAGGCCGACGCGCTTCAGATGAAGCTCGAGGACGACGTCGCGTTCTTCCTCGCCGGGAAGATCAAGTCCTCCATTCGCGAACTCGAGGGGTATTTCAATCGTGTCGTCGCCTTCGCCTCGCTCAAGGGCGAGGCCGCGACGCTAGATCTGGCTCGCGAGGCGCTCCGCGACGTCTTCCGCGGGGACGAGCAGAGCGCGTCCCCCGCCGAAATCATCCGGACCGTGGCGGCCCATTACGGGCTCAAGCCGGGAGATCTACGCGCTCGCTCCAAGCGCGGAGGCATCGTCTTCCCGCGCCAGGTTGCGATGTATGTCCTGAAGGAGGCGACCGACCTGTCGCTCCCCGAGATTGGCCGCCTCTTCAGTGACAAACACCACACGACGGCACTCCACTCCATCCGGAAAATCAAAGAGAAAAGGGAGGAAGATCGGGACCTCGACCGCCTTCTCTCCGGCTTTCTGGCGCAGCTTCGCTGAGATTTTCACGGCAATCTCCACCGTTCCCGAGACGATCCTGAATACCGGCCGGAACGCGACGACAGGGGTTCCTGAATTCACAGGGTTCCATCTCGCCCGTGCACACCCCGGAACTTGGTGTAAAGCACTTGTGTACAGCAGTTTACGAAGAACTTCACTTCTTGCCCCGTCCTACGACTACTTCTTCGGTTCTAAGCCCTTCTAATGCTAATATTTGAATCGTAAAGGAGCCGTCGTGGAACTGAACGTTCCGGCAGCCATTTTTTCGCGTGAGCTCGGTCTCCTTCAGGGGGTCGTGGAACGTCGAACGACTCACCAGATTCTCGGCAATGTTCTCCTCGACGCGCGCGACGGTCGGCTGACACTCACGGCGACCGACCTCGACACGACGTTCGTCTCGGAGATCCACCCGGTGACGGTGAAGACCGGGGGCGCGGTCACGGTTCCCGCCCGGCGTCTCTACGACGTCGTCCGGGATCTGCCGGCTTCTGCCGAGATCGGGATCAAGGTACTCGAGAATCACCACGTCGTTCTCTCGTGCAAGGAGCCGAAGCTCCGGATTCGGCTGAATGGCCTCCCGGCGAGTGACTACCCGACACGACCGGAGGCGGCCGGCGGCCCGACGCTCTCGCTGACGTTCGGCGCGCTTCGCCGGATGGTTGAGAAGGTCCGGTTTGCGGTTTCGACCGAGGAGATGCGCCTCCAGCTCCAGGGCGCGCTCCTGAAGGCAAAGTCGACCGGGACGGCCGAGATGGTCGCAACGGACGGTCACCGCCTCGCCCTCGTCGAGATCGATGGCGTGAAGACGGACGGAAGCTTCGAGCCCGTACTCGTCTCGAAAAAGATCCTCGATGAGCTGGGCAAGTTCGATGCCGCAGACGACACTCCGGTCTCGCTCACTCGAGGGACGAACCACCTCGGCTTCTCGATCGGGGCGCGCCGCCTCTACGCGAAGCTCGACGAGCGCCGCTTCCCCGACTACGAGAAGGTGATCAGCAAGGAAAACGACAAGAGGGCCGTCGTCGGACGCGAAGACCTGCTCGGCGCGGTCCGGCGGATTGCCCTCCTTTCGGGGGAGCGGACGAAGGCCGTGAGCCTCGCCTTCGCCCCGGGGCAGCTCGTCATCTCGTCAGAGAGCCAGGACGTGGGCGACGGGAGCCAGGAGCTCGCGATCACGTTCGAGCAGGGATCTCTTTCGCTCCGCCTGAACGCCCGGTATCTCGAGCAGTTCCTCGAGGTGGCCGAGACGAAGGACGTGCACCTCTACGTCAAGGACGAGCAGGCGCAGTGCCAGGGCCGCCCCGGCGAGCCCCTCGCCGGCATCCGGAACTACCTCTACGTCGTGATGCCGATGAGGATGTAGCGGTCGTTCGTGGAAATCCTCTCTCTGAACTCCGAGGGCTTCCGGAACCTCACCGGTGGCCGGATCGAGTTTCATCCGCGACTGAACCTCGTCGTCGGCGACAACGGGCAGGGAAAGACAAACCTGCTCGAGGCGCTCGCCGTGGCGACGGGGCGGATGTCGTTCCGGACGACCGACCTTTCCGAGGTGATCCGGGCCGGGGAGACGCGCGGCCAAGCGACGGCGAAGGTGCGCCGGACCGAGACGGCCCCGGCGGACCGGGACGGCCACCTCGGCGTACGGCTCGCGCCGGGCGAGCGCGAGCACTTCTGGAACGGGGCCCGGATCTCGCGCCTCCAGGGGGCCCGCCTCGCGCCGGTCGTCTTCCTGACGGCGCGTGACCTGACGCGGTACTCGGGGCCACCGGGAGAGCGGCGCCGCGCGCTCGACCGGGCCGCACAGGCGCTCGATCCGGCCTTCGGCCGCGACCTCCTGGCCTACGAGAAGGCGCGGGGCGCCAAGACGCGGCTCCTCGCGGCGCGGAGCCGGTTCGACGCCGACGAGCTCGCCGTCTACGAGGAAGCGATGGCGGACGCGGCTGCGCGTGTCGCGGTGGCCCGCCGCGCGGCGGTGGCCGCCGTCGCACAGCTCCTGATCGCGAACGCGGACCGGCTCCGCGCGCCGTTCGACGACCTCCGGCTGGACCTCGCGAGTGACCTGCCGGCAGACGGGGACGCCGGGCAGCTGAAGGCGGCCTTCCGCGCACGGCTCGCCGCGTGCGCCGCCGAGGAGCGCCGCTCCGGCCGGTGTCTCGCCGGTCCGCACCGGGACGATGTTGTCGTGACGAGCGGGGGCGCTCCCGTGGCCGCACGAGCCTCGTCGGGGGAAAACCGGACCCTGGTCCTCGCATGGACGCTGGCAGAGACCGAGCTCGTCGGCGGCGCCGTCGGGACCGCGCCCGCGCTCGCCTTCGACGACTTCGACTCGGAATGGGATCCGGGCGTCCTCGCGGTCTTCGCGGAAGCCCTTCCCGAAGACGCGCAGATCTTCCTGACCTCCGCGCGGCCCGAGGCGGTGCGCGGCCTGCCGCTCCCGGCCGGGATCCTCCTCCGGATGGCCCTCGGGCGCGCTTCGCGGGAGGGGATTCTCGGAGCCGGGCGTTCGGCGCCGGAGCGGCGAGCCGGGACGGGGGAGCGATGAAGGACGCGACCAGCGCGGGGGCGCCGGGCGTACCGGCCGCGGAAAGCTACGGGACCGAGTCGATCAAGCTCCTGAAGGGGCTCGAGGCCGTCCGGAAGCGGCCCGGGATGTACATCGGGAATACCGACGACATCACCGGACTCCACCATATGGTGACGGAGCTCGTCGACAACGCGATCGACGAGGCGCAGGCCGGCTATTGCGACCTCGTCTCGGTGACGGTTCACGCGGACGACTCCGTGACGGTCGAGGACAACGGGCGCGGTATCCCGGTGGGGGAGCACCGCGTCCACAGGCGCGAGACGCTCGAGATCATCCTGACGGACCTCCACTCGGGCGGAAAGTTCGACGACAACGCCTACAAGGTCTCGGGCGGGCTGCACGGCGTCGGCCTCTCGGTCGTGAACGCGCTGGCCGAGAGTCTCCTTGTCGAGGTGAAGCGGGAGGGGAAAGTCTGGCAGCAGCACTATGCGCGCGGGGTCCCCGAGCACCCGATCCGGGAGGTCGGGCGGACGACCAAGACGGGGACGAGGATCACATTCCATGCGGACCCGGAGATCTTCAGCGTCACGAGCTACAACTTCGACGCGCTCTCGCAGCGGCTGCGCGAGCTGGCCTTCCTGAACCCCGGCGTCACGATCGACGTCGTCGACGAGCGCGACGAGAAGGGTCCGAAGCGGCACACCTTCCGGTACGAGGGGGGGATCCGCTCCTTCGTGGAGCATCTGAACAAGAACAAGGAGCGGATCCACGACGCCGTGATCACCTTCTCGGACGTGAAGGAGGCGACGGGCGACCCGGTCGCGGACGCCAAGAACGAGCGGCTGGACGTGGCCCTCCAGTGGAACGACGGCTACGCGGAGCAGATCTTCTGCTTCACGAACACGATCGCGAACAAGGACGGCGGGACGCATCTCGAGGGGCTGAAGGCGGCGCTGACGCGGGCGATCCAGCGTTACGCCGAGGCCAGGCAGCTGACCAAGAACCTGAAGGACACGAGTCTCGCGGGCGACGACTGCCGGGAGGGGCTCACGGCGGTCGTCTCGCTCAAGATCCGCGACCCGAAGTTCTCTTCACAGACGAAGGAGAAGCTCGTCTCGCAGGAGGCGAAGACCTGGGTCCAGACGGTCACGTACGAGAAGCTCTCGAGCTTCTTCGAGGAGAACCCGAAAGTCGCGCGACGGATCGTCGAGAAGATCGTCGACGCAGCCCGGGCTCGCGAGGCCGCCCGGAAAGCGCGGGAGCTCGTCCGGCGGAAAGGAGCGCTCGATGGCGCGGGACTCCCCGGCAAGCTCGCCGACTGCCAGGAAGGCGATCCGGCACTCTCCGAGCTCTACATCGTCGAGGGCGACTCGGCGGGCGGCTCGGCCAAGCAGGGGCGCGACCGGCGGACGCAGGCGATCCTCCCGCTCAAGGGGAAGATCCTGAACGTCGAGAAGGCGCGCTTCGACAAGATGCTCGCTTTCGCGGAAATCCGGTCGCTGATCCTCGCCCTCGGCGCGGGAATCGGCGAGGAGTTCGACCCCGACAAGCTCCGCTACCACCACATCATCCTGATGACTGACGCCGACGTGGACGGCTCGCACATCCGGACGCTCCTCTTGACCTTCTTCTTCCGGCAGATGAAGGCGGCCATCGAACGGGGCTACCTCTACATCGCGCAGCCGCCGCTCTACAAACTCGTGGATGCCCGCAAGGAGATCTTCCTCAAGGACGACAAGGAGTACGCGCGGCACCTTCTGTCGCGGATCGGTGACGACCGGACGCTGATCGCCGAGACGAGCGAGGCGTCGGCCCGCGGGGCGGAGCTGATGGCGCTCGTGACCGGGATGCAGGAGTGGCGGCAGCTCACGGGCCGGCTCGCGGCTCGCGGCTTTCCCGAAGCTCTCGTGCGGACGCTCGTCCGCGAGAAGCTCCTGGAGCCGTCGGCGCTCCTCGACCGGGAGCGCCTCGAGCGGGCCGCGCAATGCCTTTCGGCCGTCGTCGAGTCGTTCCAGATTCTCCCGGACGAGGAGCACGGCGGCTTCGCGATTCACGTCGCGCAGGAAGTGAACGGCGTCTCGAGGAAGGGACTCGTCGACGCGGCCTTTCTCTCGGGCTGGGAGATGAAGCGCGCCACGGGGTTGGCCGCGGCCCTGGAGGGGTTTCTGGACGGACCGTACCGGCTGAAGGTGAACGGCGACGAGCGTACCGCGGCGACGTCCGGCGAGGCGGTGGACGCCGTCCTCGAAAGCGCGAAGAAAGGGCTCACGATCAGCCGGTACAAGGGGCTCGGCGAGATGAACCCCGAAACGCTCTGGGAAACGACGATGAACCCGGCGACACGGCGGCTCCTCCAGGTGCGGATCGAAGACGCGGTGGAGGCCGACGAGATTTTCACCATCCTGATGGGAGACGCCGTCGAGCCGCGGCGCGCCTTCATCGAGACGAACGCCCTGAACGTGTCGAACCTCGACGTGTGACATGAGCGACGAGACCGAGAAGCCGCCCCCGGTCGAGGCGGGCGAGAAAATTCCGATCTCCATCGAGGAGGAGATCCGGAAGAGCTACCTCGACTACGCGATGTCCGTCATCGTCGGGCGGGCGCTCCCGGACGTCCGCGATGGCCTGAAGCCGGTCCACCGCCGTGTTCTCTTCGGAATGTGGGAGCAGGGAAACCGGGCCGGCCGCCCGTACAAGAAATCGGCCCGCATCGTCGGCGACGTCATGGGGAAGTACCACCCGCACGGCGACGCGGCGATCTACGACACGATGGTCCGGATGGCGCAGAACTTCTCCATGCGGGAGACCCTCGTCGACGGGCAGGGGAACTTCGGCTCCGTGGACGGCGATGCCGCGGCGGCGATGCGTTATACGGAGGTCCGGCTCACGCGCCTGGCCGAGGAGATGCTCGGCGACGACATCGACAAGGAGACGGTCGACTGGACCGTCAACTACGACGCGTCCCTCGAGGAGCCGACGGTCCTCCCGTCCGCCCTCCCGAACCTCCTCGTGAACGGGGCCGAGGGAATCGCGGTCGGCATGGCAACGAAGATTCCGCCGCACAACCTCGCGGAGGCGTGCGACGCGGCGATTCTCCTCCTGATGGACTCCCGGACCCCGCTCGCGGAGCTCGTCCGCGTCCTGCCGGGCCCCGACTTCCCGACAGGAGGCATCATCCTCGGCCGGCAGGGGATCGCGGACGCCTACCGGACCGGCCGCGGAATCCTCCAGGTCCGCGGCCGCGCCGGGATCGAGAAGGCGAAGAAGGGGGACAAGGAGTCGATCGTCGTCACCGAGATCCCGTTCCAGGTCAACAAGGCGCGCCTCATCGAGCAGATAGCCGAGCTCGTGAACGACAAGCGGATCGAGGGGATCTCCGCGATCCGCGACGAGTCGGACCGCGACGGGATGCGAATTGTCGTCGATCTGAAACGGGACGCCGTCTCCCAAGTCGTCCTGAACCAGCTCTTCGCCCTCACGCCGCTCCAGTCGTCGTTCGGCGTCATCTTCCTCGCGATCGTCGACGGCCAGCCCCGGGTCCTTCCGCTCCGCGACCTCCTCCGGCACTTCCTCGACCACCGCCGGCAGGTCGTCGTCCGGCGGACGAAGTTCGACCTGAAGAAGGCCGAGGAGCGCGCGCACGTCCTCCTCGGGCTCGCCCTCGCCCTCGCGGACCTCGACCGGGTCATCGCGATCATCCGGGCCTCGAAGGACCCGGCCGCGGCGAAGGAACGGCTCACGACGGAGGTCGCCTTCGAGAAGGAAGCCCTCGAGCGGTTCCTCGGGGTGGCGTCCCTCGACCTGACCGCGGCCGCACGGCTCGAGGGGGAACTCCTGAAGCTCGACGCGGTGCAGGCGCAGGCGATTCTGGACATGCGCCTCCAGCGCCTGACCGGGCTCGAGCGCGACAAGATCGTGGCGGAGTACCGGGAGGTCCTCGCCGTGATCGCGGACCTGCGCGACATCCTGGCCCACCCCGAGCGGGTCACGGAGATCCTTCGGGTGGAGCTCGCCGCGCTCAAGGAGCGCTTCGGAAACCCGCGCCGGACGGAGATCGCCGCCGAGGAAGGCGATTTCGCGATGGAGGACCTCATCGCCGAGGAGGAGGTCGTCCTCACGGTCACGCGCGGCGGCTACGCGAAGCGGTCGCCGCTCTCCCTCTACCGGGCGCAGCGGCGGGGCGGGAAGGGGCGAACGGGGGCCGCGACGAAGGAAGAGGACGTCGTCGAGCAGCTCTTCGTCGCCTCGACGCACGACTATCTCCTGGTCTTCACGAACCGGGGGCGTGTCCACTGGGTCAAGGCGTACGACCTCCCCTCGCTCGGGCCCACGGCGCGCGGCAAGGCGCTCGTGAACCTGATCCAGCTCGGCGAAGGGGAGCGCGTCGCCGCCCTCGCGACGACGCGGACCTTCCCGGAGGACCGGTTCGTCCTCTTCGCGACGAAGAACGGGCTCGTGAAGAAGACGGTCCTCTCGGCCTACGGGAACCCCCGGGCCAGCGGGATCATCGCGATCAACCTCGAGGAGGGAGACGAACTTCTCTCGGCGGGGATCACGGACGGGAGCCGGCTCGTCTTCCTCGGCACGCGCGACGGGATGGGGATCAAGTTCTCGGAGACGGACGTGAGATCCACGGGGCGCGACACGACGGGCGTCAAGGGAATCGGGCTCCGGGGCGGGGACGTCGTGGTCGAGATGGACCTCGTGGAAGAGTCGTCGACGCTCCTCGCCGTCACGGAGCGGGGCTACGGGAAGCGGACCGACGTCGCCGAGTACCGCCGGCAGGGGCGCGGCGGCACCGGCGTCATCAACGTGAAGGTGACGGAGAAAAACGGCTCCGTCGTCGGGATCAAGTCCGTCACGGACGCCGACCAGCTCCTCCTGATCACCGAGAAGGGGATCCTGATCCGGATCGCGACGAGCGATGTCCGGGAGACGGGGCGCGCGGCGCAGGGGGTGAAGCTGATCGACCTCGACGAAGGGGACCGCGTCGTGGCGGTCGCAACGCTCGCCGAACGGGACGACGACGGAAACGCCGATCCCGCGGGGGAGCCGGCCGGCGTGGCCGAAAACGGGTAGAGTCCGCCCTCCGGAGGGACGATGCGCTTCTTTCTCGACACCGGCGACCCCGACGAGGCCCGCCGTGTCCGCGAGTGGGGACTCCTCGACGGGGCGCTCGTCCGCCCGGACGCCGCCCTCGCGGCCGGGAAGGAGTACCGGCGGCTCCTCGCGGACGTGGCAGCCGTCGGGGACGGGCCGGTCCTCGCGACGATCGCCGCCGGGGACGCCAAGGCGATGTACAAGGAAGCGCGCGAGCTGCACAAGCTCGGCAAGGCGATCGTCATCCGCGTCCCGATGACGCGGGAGGGGCTCCGCGTCGTCCGCCTCCTGAACGACGACCAGATCGCGACGGACGTGGGGCTGGTCTTCACAGCGGCGCAGGCGCTCCTCGCGGCGCGCGCCGGGAGCGCGTATGTCTCGCCGGCGATCGGGGACCTCGACGACGCCGGACAGATCGGGATGGATGTCGTCGAGGGGATCGTCCGCGTCTACGACAACTACGGCCTTCAGACACAGATCGCCGTCCAGGGGATCCAGAGCCCGCTTCACGTCCTGGACGCCGCCATGATGGGCGCCGACGTGGCCGTCCTTCCGTTCGACGTCCTCGACAAGCTCTTCGACCACCCGCTCACCCAAAAAGGGCTCGTGAACCTCCGGATTCCGCTCGCCGACGGCCCGAGGCGGATTCACTGATGCCGATTTCCCGCGAGCGGGCGGTCGACCTCTCGCACCGGATGGTGGAGCGCCTCGCCGGGACGGCGGGCGTGGAGCTGACGCACGAGACGGAGTTCGTCCGGAACCACCTCCTGAAGGCGCTCCTCGACTGGGATCGAGAAAGCGCCCGGATCGAGTCCGAGGTCCGCGCGAAGCTCCTCGCGAGGCCCCGCAAGCCGGTCGAGGGGTCGCGGGAGTGGGATCTCCTCTTCGCCGAGGAGATGGAACGCGCCTTCGCCGCCCTCGCGGCGCGGGGCGGCTGAGCCTCGGCCGGTTCCGAACCGGCCTTGGTTGGCCACAATCCGCGGGCGTGTTGATTTTGGTCTAGGCCAAAGGCTACCTTTCCCGCGATGGATGCTTCAGGCGCGGCCGCCCGGGTTCCCCTCTACCGGACCATTGCGGACTCGCTGATCCGCGACATCCGGAAGAGCCGGTACGTCGAGGGGGAACGCCTCCCCGCGTCCCGCGACCTCGCCCGCTCGTTCGAGGTGAACCGGGCGACGGTTCACCAGGCCCTGCAGGTCCTGAAGAGCGAGGGGTGGATCGAGACGAACCGTGGCGGCGGGACGCGGGTCGTGCCGCGCTCCGCCGCGGTGCCGAGGCCGGGGCCGGCCCCGGCCTGGGACCGGATCGCCTCGTCGCTCCTCGCACGGGTTCTCATCGAGCGGCCCGCCACCGACACGGCGCGCGACGGCGCCCTCGACCTTTCCCGCCTCGCGCCAGACGAAAAGGAATTTCCGACGGACGTTTTCGCGAAGCTCCTCGCCGAGGCCGCACGCGACGGGACCCTCCTCGCATACGGCTCGCCGTTCGGCTATCGCCCGCTCCGCGAGACGCTCTGCGAGCGGCTCCGTCAGCGCGGCATCCCGGCGGACCCGGACGCGCTTCTGATCGTCAACGGAGCCCAGCAGGGGCTCGACCTGATCACACGCGCCCTCGTCGATCCCGGGGATCCGGTCGCCGTCGAGGTGCCGAGCTACGCGCTCGCGCTCTCGCTTCTCCGGGCGCATCGGGCACGCCTCCTCGGCATCCCGCTCGACGGCGAGGGACCCGACCCGGGGCCCCTCTCCCGTGCGCTCGCCGAGCGCCCGAAATTCCTCTATACGATCCCCGACTTCCAGAACCCGACAGGGCTCCTCGCATCTCCGGGGAGGCGCGCCGATCTCGCCGGGCGGGCCGCGGCGGCCGGGGTCCTCGTCGTCGAGGACGCCTTCGACGCGGATCTTCGCGTCGAGGGGGAGCTGCCGCCCCCGCTCGCCGCCCTCGCGCCGGAGCACGTCGTTCACCTCGGGACGCTCTCGAAGGCGCTCTTTCCGGGGGTTCGTGTCGGGTGGATCTCGGGCCCGAAGGAGTTCGTCCACCGGCTCGCCGCGCTCAAGCGGATCGGCGAACTGACCTCGCCGCTCGTCCTCCAGGCGGCGCTCAATCTCTTCCTCGCGCGCGGGGACTACGACCGGCACCTTGCCCGGACGCGCACCCGGCTGAAGGGACGGCTCGCCCTTGCCCACCGCGTCATCCGCGAGCGCTTTCCCGCGGGGACGCGCTGCGAGCGGCCGTCCGGGGGGTGGGTCCTCTGGATCGAGCTTCCGGGCGGAGTCCCGGGGCGGGCGCTCGCGGCCGCCGCCAGGGACAAAGGCGTCCTCGTCTCGGCCGGCGCCGATTTCCAGCCCGACCTCGCGGACGTGCCGGCGATCCGCGTCACGGTGGCGCGCGAGACGCCGGCCGACCTCGCACGCGGCCTCTCGGCCGTCGGTGCGGTGGCGCGGGCCCTCGCCCGCCAGGCCAGCCGGCGGCAACCGCCCCGCCCGCGCGAGGACGAAGAGGCCGCGCTCATCCGCATCTGACCAGAACAGGACCAAGGAGAGGAAACGACCATGGCCAGCAGCTTCGAGATCCGGACCCCCTTCAGCTCTGACGCCTTCCGCGTGAAGGTCGGCCTCGCCGAGATGCTCAAAGGGGGCGTCATCATGGACGTCGTCAACGCCGAGCAGGCGAAGGTCGCCGAGGACGCGGGGGCCTCGGCCGTCATGGCGCTCGAGCGCGTCCCCGCCGACATCCGGCGCGACGGAGGCGTGGCGCGGATGTCGCCCATCACGAAGATCCGCGAGATCGAGGAGACCGTCTCGATTCCGGTCATGGCGAAATGCCGGATCGGGCATCTTGCCGAGGCGCGCATTCTCGAGGCTCTCGAGGTCGATTTCATCGACGAGTCGGAGGTTCTGACGCCGGCCGACGGGGAGAACCACGTCTACAAGCACGATTTCAGGGTCCCGTTCGTCTGTGGCTGCCGGAACCTCGGCGAGGCGCTTCGCCGCATCGGCGAAGGGGCCGCGATGATCCGGACGAAGGGGGAGGCGGGGACGGGAGACATCGTCCACGCCGTGAAGCACCTGCGCGAGGTGACGCGGCAGATGCGGGCCCTGACGCTTCTCTCAAAGGACGAGTGGATGACGGCGGCGAAGAACCTCCAGGCCCCGTTCGAGCTCGTCGTCTACGTGGCGGAGCACGGCCGGCTCCCGGTACCGAACTTCGCGGCGGGGGGAATCGCGACGCCGGCGGACGCGGCTCTCTGCCGCCTCCTCGGCGCCGAGGCGGTCTTCGTCGGGTCGGGGATCTTCAAGTCCGACGACCCGGCCCGAAGAGCCCGCGCGATCGTCGAAGCCACGACGCACTTCACCGACTGGGACCGTGTCGTGAAGGCCTCCGAGGCGCTCGGAGAGGGGATGAAGGGGATCGAGGCGGCGAAGCTCGCGGAGTCGGATCAGCTCCAGACGCGCGGCTGGTGAGATGTCCGTCGCGGTCCTCGCCCTTCAGGGCGACTTCGAGGCTCACGGCGCGGCTCTCTCTCGCGCCGGCGCGCCGTGGCACGAGGCGCGGACGGCGGACGCGGTCCTCTGCGCCTCGGCCCTCGTGATCCCGGGAGGGGAGTCCACGACCTTCCGGACGCTCATGGAGGGCTCGGGAATCGCCGACGCGATCCGGACCGTCGCACGGCGAGGAGACCCCGTCTTCGGCACCTGCGCCGGCGCGATCCTCCTCGCGAGGACGATCCTCCACCCGCCGGGCGAGGGGCTCGGCCTCCTCGACGCGACGATCGTCCGGAACGCCTACGGCCGGCAGCTCGACTCGACCGTCGTCCTGCTTCGCGATCTCGACCGGCGCGCACTCGGAGAAGACCCGCTCGAGGCAGTCTTCATCCGGGCGCCGAAATTCTCGGCCGTCGGCCCGGGGGTCTCGGTTCTCGCCAGCCGCGACGGCGACCCGGTCCTCGTCCGGCAGGGGAACCTTCTCGCTTCCACCTTCCATCCCGAGCTTGCGGAAGACGGGCGGGTGATCGATCTCTTCCTCGCCCCGCTTCGGGCAGCGTAGGATGAGGCAAGGAGACCCCATGCTCTTCGTCGTCGGCCTCGCCGGGACGCTGCTCGCCCTCCTCGTTCTCTCGGCCCTCCGCCGTCGTGCGCGCACGACGCCGGGCTTCCCGGCCGGCCCCGCGTCGGCGCTCCTCTCCCTGGTCGTCGTCGTCTTCATCGCCGTCGCGCTCCTCCAGGCGGTCACCGTCATCCCCGCGGGACACGTCGGCGTCGTCGACTTCTTCGGAACCGTCTCGCCCGTGACTCTCAAGGCGGGGATCAACCTCGTGAACCCCTTCGCACGGATCGTCAAGTTCTCGGTCAAGACGCAGGAGCTGAAGGAGGTCATGGACGTCCCCTCGAAGGAGGGGCTGACGGTCCAGCTCGAGCTCTCGGCGCTCTTCCACCTGAATCCCGAAAAGACGGCCGAGGTCTACAAGACGGTCGGGCCCGAGTACATGCACATCATCCTCGTCCCGCAGTTCCGTTCCGTCGCGCGGGGGGTGACGGCCTCGTACGACGCCCGCGCCCTCTACACCTCCGAGCGCGAGCAGCTCGCCCAGACGATCCTGAAGGACCTTCAGGCGATCGTGGAGCCGCGCGGGATCACGATCGAGTCGACGCCGCTCCGGAAGGTCGGCCTCCCGGCGGGGCTGACGGCCTCCATCGAGCAGAAGCTCCAGGCCGAGCAGGAGAGCCAGCGGATGCAGTTCGTCCTCCAGAAGGAGCGGCAGGAGGCCGAGCGCAAGCGGATCGAGGCGCAGGGGATCGCCGACTTCCAGGCCATCGTCACGAAGGGGATCAGCGACCAGCTTCTCCGCTGGAAGGGAATCGAAGCGACCGAGAAGATCGCGCAATCCCCGAACACGAAGGTCGTCATCATCGGCGCGGGGAAGGACGGTCTCCCCCTCATCCTCGACACGAAGTGACTGGGGGCTAGAGGACGAGCGCGTCGCCGTCCCGGAGAATCCGGAGCCGAGACTCGCCGAGCGCGGCGACATCGGCCACGAGGACCTCGAGAGTCGGCGGCTTCATGTGGTAGAGGAAGACGGGGACTTCGGGGGGCATCTTCGGGAGTTCGGCCTTGAGCGTCTCCGGCGTCAGGTGGCGTGAAAGGGCGGCGACATCGCCGAGGGTGTTCGGAAAGGAACACTCCACGAAGATGGCGCGGACGTTTCGCGCCGTACGCGCGGCCGCCCAGAGCGTCTCGGTCGGACCAGTGTCCCCCGAGAAGACCACGGTCACGCCGCCGTCGGAGACGAGATAACCACAGGCCGGGACGACGTGGGTGACGGGGACCGGCGTGACCGAGAGGCCCCGGACGAGCGCAGGCTCCTCCCACGGGAGGTTGCGGAAGGCGACCCCGGGCACCTGACTCCCCGCGAGCCGCGAGAAGTCCGGCCAGAGCTCGTCGTTGAAGAGGTGGCGCCGGAGCGACGCGACCACTTCGGCGGGCGCCGCGACCTCGACGGGGCTCGCGGTCCGGCCGAAGACGTTCTCGAGAAGGAACGGGAGCGACGCGACATGGTCGAGGTGCGCATGCGTCAGGAGGACGGACCTCACCCGGGCCTGCTCCTCGAGCGCGAGCGCATCGGCGACCGCGCCGGCGTCGAGGCAGATCTCGTCGTTCAGCAGGAAGGAGGTCTGCCGGTGACGGGGCGAGGCACCGCCGTGGGCGCCGAGAACGCGGATGTGCACGGCGGGGGAATTATCGCCCCGGCCCGCGCCGCCCGGCCGTCTCCCGCACGGCGCCCCTGACCGGACCCCCGATCAGAAGGTCGGGAACCCGATCGAGAAGACGGTCTTCATCGACCCGACGTTGTTCCGGAAGTTCCAGGGCTGAACGAAATCCCAGTTGAGCGGGAGGCCGAAGAGGTAGACCGTGAAGCCGGCCCCATAGTCGGCAATGCCGTCTAGGAGCTGGTGGTTCTGCGAGTCCCAGAACTGGAAGCTCTGCCCCTTGTACCAGGCCCCGCCCACGTCGACGTAGACCCGCCCGCGGATCCCGCCGAACTGTGCGAAGGGGAGGCCGAGGACGTCCACGAGCGGGAAGCGGAACTCGACGTTGGCGACGAACGAGTTGTTCCCGGCGATGTCGCCGTAGGCATAGGCCCGGAGCCGGTCGTATCCGGTCGGGGAGAAGTAGTACGGGAGGTTGCCGCTTGAGAACGAGCCGAGGGCGCGAATCGCGAAGAGAATGCGGCGCGAGAGGGGAACGTACTCGCGGATCTGCGCGACCGTCGTGAGGGCGAGCGTCCCTTTCTCCTTCAGGTCGGGGAGGTACTGTACGTTGAGGTCGAGGCCGCCCCCGCGCCAGGGCCCGTACTCCTTGTACTGGACCGTGTCGCGGGAGAAACCGAGGCCGACGGTCGGGACACTGTCCGTCCGCGTGTCGTAGAAGAGACCGTTTCCGAGAGAGTTTCCGTCCGCGTCGTAGATCGGCCCGTACGCGAGGACGGGGATCTTCCGCGACATGAAACCGACGCTCCCCTCGATCCGCGTGTAGCGGTCGAGCGGCCACCAGCCCTGCACGTTCACCCCCGTCTCCCGCGTCACCTCCTGGCGGTTCGTCGTGTAGCCCGTGGACGGATCGAGCGAGACGAAGTACTGCCGCTGGTCATAGACGGCGACGCCCCACTGGAAGCGGTTTCGGAGGTTGTAGTACCCGAGGAGGAAGTTCGTGTAGGTGTAGACGGAGCTGAAGACGAAGCTGAGCCGCTCGTTGCCGAGGTAGTCGGAGAAGTCGAGGCGGACGTCGGAGAAGAAGACCCCGTCCGTCCCGACTCCCGCGTAGCCCCCGACGTCGGAGACGAAGAGCTTGAATTTCTTCGGCCGGGCCACCTTCTCCGGGTCGACGGAGACCTCGAGGGAGGGGGTGAAGTCCGGGCCGGTCGAGGGATTGAGGGCGGCGGCCAGAGGGGCCTTTTCGTCGAGCTTCCGGAACGGCTTCTTCGCGTCCGCGAGGTAGAGCTGCGACCGCTGGGCCTGGTAGCCGGCGAAGAC
>JBBIPB010000022.1:0-27621 GCA_037443065.1 Acidobacteriota bacterium
CCAGCATCGCGACGTGGAGCGCCGCCGTCGCGTGCGCCGTGCAGACGACGGCCGGAACCGCGAGATATTCCGCGAACGCGGCCTCGAACTCGTAGACGCGCCGGCCCGTGGTCAGGAAGAGCGAGTCGAGAACCTCCGAGACCGCCTTCTTCTCGTCCTCGCCGAGCGCGTGACGATAGAAGTCGACCGCCACGTCAGCGTCCCGCGGGAACACCGAAGCCGTCGAGGGCGTCCGCGGCGGCCCGGGCGGCGTCCCGCGGGAAGGACTGGCCGGTCCCGGGCCACTCCCGGACGACCGGCACGAACCCCTTCTGCCTGAGAGCGTCGACGCCGCGGCGGAAGGCCCCCATCCGTGCCGGATCCGCGTCCTGGGAAAAGCCCAGGAAGAGGATCGTGCCTCGAAGTCCGGCGCCCTGCTGTGCGGCGCCTGGGTCGAATGGCCCGTTGATCGAACCCGCACCCGCCAGGGTCCCGGCGGGTCCCCGCGCCGCGATCGTCAGGGCCTCCGTGCCGCCCCGGCCGACTCCGAGGAGAAGGACGGGTAATTTCGGGTCTCCGGAGAGCTTTCGCCCTTCCGCGATCGCCGCCATGACCGCGGAAGCCGCCCGCTCGGCCGAGCCCCATCCGAATCTCTTCTCCGCCGACCGGCCGGGACCGCGCGGAACAGCCAGAAAGAGACCCCTCTTCTTCGCCTCTCCGACGAAGGGGGCCGAGACGGCCATGGGGGAGGACGCCGCGTCGTGCATCAGGACGAGGAGACCGACGGGACGCCCCCCCGGTGCGACGAAGATCCCCTCCTTCACGACTGCGGCGTCGCCGTCGATCCGGTTCTTCTCCGCCCGGTTGAGAACCCCTTTCCACCGCGGCGAGGAGCGAAGCGGCGCCAGATCGGGATCCGACCTGAGCGACGACACGTCATCGAACCCGGCGCCGAGGGCGCGGCCGAGGCTCGCGAAGGCCGCGTCGGCTTTCTTCTCGCGGGCGTCGATGCAGGCCAGGTTGTACGCGGCCGTCGGGAGACCTCCGAGCTTCCAGGATTTCTCGAAGAAGATCCGGGCCTTCCCGAGGTCATTTGCCTGGACGGCGCCGAGACCGACCCGCTCGAGGGCGAAAGGGTCGCTCGCGTCGGGGAGGAGCCGGAAGTCCTCCATCTCGGCCGGGACGGCGCCCTTGGGCGCCTCGGGACCGGTCTGGACGGTGAGGCCGCCCCCGGACTGCTTCTGGGTCGGAACCGGCTTCGGCGTCGCCTTCGCGGGCGCCTGCGCGGCAAGAGGAGCAGCGAAACAGAGGAGGACGGCCGCGAGAGCGGCAGGGAGGCATTTCATTTCCCGGATTCTACGGGCGAGGCCGTTCCGGGAGCCGGCCGAGCTTCTTCACGAGTCCGCGCCGGTAGAGAAGGCGCATCGCGCGCCGCAGGACGGCGAGAACGCGCGGGTCGTAGGGGAAGGCGAGGAACCTCGCGATCAGCCGCTCCACCGGAGCGAGGAACGGGCGCCGGACGGTGATGGCCTGGGTCCGCGTCCACTGCCGGACGCCCTCCACCCCGTGCCTCACGCCGATGCCGCTCTCCTTCCACCCTCCGAGCGGCGCCTCGACGACGATGTAGTTCACGAGGACGTCGTTCGCGATGACCTGACCCGACTCGAGCCGCCGCGCGAAGGCCATCGCTTCTCCGGGGGCCCCGAAGACCGTCGCGTTCAGTCCCAGGTGCGTGTCGTTGGCGAGGCGAAGGGCCTCCTCGGCGTCCGCGACGCGCATGACGGCCACGAGGGGCCCGAACGTCTCCTCCCGCATGACGGACATCTCCTGCGTCGCGCCGAGAAGGAGCGTCGGCTCGAAGAAGTACCCGGAGAGGTCCGACCGGCGCTTCCCTCCGGAGACGAGGCTCGCGCCTTTGGCCACCGCGTCGGCGAGCTGCCGCTCGACGATCTCGAGCTGAGAAGGAAGAGTTACCGCCCCGAGATCGTGCCCCTGGCCCGACAACGGGTCCGGCGGGCCCTGCCGGAGCGCGCGGACCCGCTCGGTGAGAAGCGTCTCGAACCGCTCGGCCACGCTCTCGACGACGTAGATCCGCTCCGTCCGGATGCAGGCCTGTCCGCTGTGGACGAAGCTCGACCAGGTTGCCGCCTCGGCGGCGCGCGGAAGATCCGCCGACGCGAGGACCACGAAGGGCGACTTTCCTCCCAGCTCGGTCACGCAGGGGATGAGGCGCTCCCCGGCGCGCGCGGCGACCTTCCGTCCCGTCGCGACCGATCCCGTGAACATGACGCCGTCGACGCGCTCGACGAGCGCCGCGCCCGTGTCACCCCGGCCGGTGACGACGCGGAAGACGTCCGCGGGATTCCCGGCGCGGCGCCAGAGTTCGGCGAGCCGGAGAGAGGTGAGGGGCGTGACCTCCGACGGCTTCAGGACGACCGCATTCCCCGCGAGGAGAGGAGAAACGGCATCGGCCGCGTTGTTCAGAATCGGAAAGTTCCACGGTCCGATCACCCCGACGACTCCGAGCGGGCGGCGGACGAGTCGCGTCTTCTTCGTCACGAAGAGAAGCGGGTGCCGGGTCTCTTCCGCGAGCGCCTTCCGCGCGGCGCGGATGGAGAATCGGATCAGCTCGCAGAGGTAGAGGATCTCGATCCCCTCGGCCTCCTGCCGGGGCTTTCCGCTCTCTCCGACGAGCGTCGCGACCAGATCGGGGTCGTCGAGGATCTCGTCGCGCCAGCGCTTCAGAGCCTCGGCGCGCCCCGAAAGCCCGAGAGCCGCCCAGGCCGGCGCCGCTCGCCTCGCCACCTCGACCGCCAGGGCCGCGCCCGCCCCCCCCTCGTCCGGAACCTCTGCGAGGAACTGGCCTGTTCCCGGGGAGATGACGCGGATGGGAGAAGCAGCGGCCATAGGAAGGGATCCTAGCCCGTGCGTCACGGGGCCGTGAAGCCGAACCGGCGCCAGGTCTCCCGGGTCTCCGGCGCCGAGAGAACGTCGAGGACGCGCGCGGCCGCTTCCTTTCGCGTCGAGGCCGAGACCACGGCCGCGGTCACGCGGAGCGGCTCGTGAAGCGTCGAATCGACCGGGCACGACCGGAGGCCCGGAGCCGCCGCGAGCGACGACGGGACGATCGCCGCATCCACCCCCCCCGAGAGGACCTTTGCGATTGCCTCGTCCGTGGACGGCTCAGGCAGGAGCTTCTCCTTGAGGTCGTCGAGGATCCGCGCCGCCGCCAGGACCTCCTCGATCGCGGCTCCTTCCGGAGCGACTTTCTTCGAGACGACCGCGAGGCGCCGGATCGGGAGCTTGATGAACGCGAGGGCCGTCGCCCCGTCGAGCCGGCGTGGAAGGTCGAACGCGGCGCCGCGCGCCACGACGACGGCGAGACTCTCCCTCGCGCAGCGGCTCACGGTCCCGGCCACGACGACGTCGTCAGCGGCGAGCTTCCGGATCGTCTTCTCGTCGGAGGCGAGGAGGAGATCCGCCGCGGGGCTCTTGCGGACGGCGGAGGCCAGGGTCCCCGTCTCGCCGTAGCGAATCTCGACCGTTCCCCCGGCGGCCTTCTCCAGATCGGGGCGAATCGCGTCGAGGACGGGACGCGCGGACGTCGCGGCGGCGATGACGAGGACGGCGGCGAGGAGCGGTGATGCCATGACGGGCCGAATCTACTCCGGCTTCGCGCGGGGCGTCCGGTTCTCACCCGTGACGTCCCGCAGCGTGGCCGGCCACTGGGCGAGCGGAAGCCCGAGAAGCCGGCGAACTCCCGGCCTCTCGTCGAGCGCGAGAGACGCCTCCACGAGGGACCGGGCGGAATCCGCGTCTGACGCATCGCGCGCCGCGAGCGCGAGGGCGAGCGGAAGCCGGCTATCTACGGGCCGGCGCGCCCGCACGCGCGAAACGAACTCCGCGAGCGCCTCGCGTCGTCCCGCCAACCGGTAGCTCTCCGCGAGCACGGCCGCCGACTGCGGGTTCGGCAGGAGCCGCCAGAGCCGTTCGGCGAAGTCGACAGCCCGGTCGGTGCGCCTCATGTCCTGCGCGCGAAGGGCCTGGTCGAGGATCGCTTCGGGATAGGCGGCGCCCCAGGAGACGTCGGACCTCGCGCGGAAGAACGACATCCCGAGGTGCGGCCACGCGAACGGGCGGGTGAAGTGGGCGATCTGGTCCGCCGGCAGGACCGTCTCGAGCGGAGCCTCGACGCGAAGCTCGGGCCTGTCCTGTCTCCACGGAGGCGTCCGGAGACGGCCGAGGACGTCCCCCCCGCGAAGGCGGTCGGCCAGGAGCCAGGGCGCGACACGGAGCGGCGAGAGAGCAGTTTCTTCGGCGACCCAGAACTGGTTGTCGAGCCGCCCTCCTCCCGTCGCCGGATCACGGTCGTACGCGAACGTCGGATAGAGCGCCGCTTCGGCGGCCGAGAGGGTCCGGCGCGGCAGGATCGAGAAGTACTTCATCGTGTCGTCGTCCGGCTGGAGAACCCCGATCGCGTTGACGGCCACGGAGAGCCCGAAGAGGACCCGGAAAACGGCGGCGGGAAGAGACCCGGCGCCGAGAGCCGCGAGAACCGCGAGAAGCGGGGCGAGCGGAAGCAGGAGGCGGGGCCCCCAACCGAACGTCCCGTCCCAGGCCCACCAGGCCGCGGACGAAACGAGAATGGCGCCCGAAAGGCCGGCGACGGACAGGGCGGCGATCCGGTTTCTCCGGAAGAGGATCGGGAGCCCGACGAGCGCGAGGAGCGCGAGCGGATCGTAGAGAAACAACCCCTTGTTCGGTCCGATCGTGAGCCGCCAGAGGCCGTCGAGAACCGGATGACTGAAGCGGTTTCCCGCGTAGGACGCGAGCGGGCGGCCGAACCGGATCACCTCGAAGACGAGCCAGAGCGCCGCCGGCGGGAGCCAGCCACCGACCGCCGCGCCGCCGCGAGCAAGCCGCCCGGCGGCCGGACCTCCGAGCGTGACGAAGGCGACGATGACGGGAAGCGCGAGGATCCAGACGGGCTTGGAGAGAACAGCGAAGCCGGCCGCAGCTCCGGCGGCCGCCGAGAGGACGAGTGCCCTGCGCGGCGCGGCGCCGGGCGCAGCGGCCAGCGCGGCCGCGGCGAAGGCCGCCGCGACGAGCGCTGCCTGAAGCGGCTCGGAGAAGTCCGACCCCGCGTAGGCCAGGAGCGGCGAGCCGACGACCGCGGCGAGTGCAGCCCGGAAGACCGCCCGATCGTCTCCTCCCCAGGCGCGGGCGAGGGCGCCGGCCGCACCAGCGGCGAGAAGAAGGAAGAGGATCTGGTGGAGGACGTAGAGGGTCTGGGACGTACCCGGCTTGACCGCACGATCGAAGAACCCGGCGAAGAACGTCGGAACGGTCAGAGTCAGGGACGGCCCGAGCCCGTAGCGCGACACGCTGTCGCCTCCGGGCCGGTCCAGCGCGAACGCCTGTCCCCTGGCGATCCCGATCTCACCGAGGGTCACCATCGAGACCGCCGTCCGGACCATGATCCGCCCGTCGGGAACGAGGCCAAAGTAGCGCTCGTCGGCCGTCAGGACGAGGACGAGAGCCGTCACGAGCAGGGCGGCGCGGAGCGGGCGCCGTCCGGACGGCGAGGCGCTCTTCGCCGCCGAAGGCGAAGCCGGCTCCGGCGTTCCCGCGGCGGAGCGGAGCTTCGACCTTCGCCGACTCACCCCGATCCCTTCTGACGAAGGCCCGGAACGGCCCAGAGCTGGATCTCCCGGAACGTCGCGGGCCACTCGGAGACCGGAAGGGCTGCGAGACGCTGGTACTCGGAGCGCGGCGCGACCCTGAGGACCGCGGCGAGGTTGCCGCGCGCCTTCTCCTGGTCCCCCATGTCGCGAGCCGCGAGGGCGAGCACGACCCCGAACTCCGGAGACTTCTTCAGCTCACGGGGAAGCGAGAGGACGAAAGCGCCGAGCTGCTCGCGCCGGTTCGCGAGCCGATAGGCCTCGGCGAGCGTCTGCGCGGACTGCGGACCGGGGACCATCCGGTAGAGCTTCTCTGCGTACGCGACCGCCCGTTCGCCGTCCTTCAGATCCTGGCCGCGGAGCGCCTGGTCGAAGACGCAGTCGACATACGAGAGAACGGTGTCGACCTGGCCGGCGCTGCGCGTCAGGGACATCCCGAGATGGGGCCACCGGAAGGGAGAAGAGAGGAAGACGAGCGCCGTCGCCGGGACGGCCCGCTGGAGCGGCGTCGCGACTTCGAAGCCGGGCCGCGTGGTGTCCCAGGGCGGCTCGGAGATCGCCCGCGCGATGTCGCCACCGGCGAGCCTCCGCCGGAGTAGCCAGGCCGTCAGCCGGATCTGCGAAAGCGCCGCGTGATTCGAGACGTCGAACCACTGTCCCAGGAGCCGCTTCGCACCCGGGAAGCGCCTCACGGCGTAGGGCGCGTACGCCTGCGTCTGAGCTTCCGTCAGCGACTTCTCGGGCAGCACCATGTAGTACCAGGTTGTCGGGCCGTCCGGCTGAAGGGCGCCGAGCGCGTTCACGAGGACGCCCCCCGCAAAGAGGACCGGGAAGACGGCGCGGAGCGCGCGTCCCGTTCCCCTCGCGGTCGCCGCAGCGGCAGCGAGGAGTGGCACGAGCGGGACGAGGAGGCGCGGCCCCCAGCCCGCCGCGCCATCCCACGACCACCAGGCCGCCGTCGAGAGGAGAAGGAACCCGAGAAAGCCGGCCGCGACGATTCCGCTCTCGCGGTCGCGCACGAAAACGCGGCGGATCCCCCAGACCGCGAGGAGCGCGAGAGGGAAATAGAGAAGCAGCCCCTTGTTGACGCCGACCGTCAGGCGCCAAAGGCCATCGAGGACCGGGTGGTTGAAGTGCTCTCCCTCGTAGGAGGCGAAGGGGCGGCCAAACCGGACGATCTCGAAAACGAGCCAGAGCGCCGCGAATGGTGCCGCCCCCGCGACGGCCGCGAAAGCCCGGCGGAGGCGCGCTCCGGGCGGTATGCCCCAGGCCACGAGCGCGATCGCGGCCGGGACGAGGACGATGAAGATGGACTTCGCGAGGAGTGCCGCCCCGGCGAAAGCTCCCGCCACCACGGAAAGCGCGAGAGACCGCCCCGAGGAGATGCCGGGATCGCGCGAGCGGACCCCGGCCGCAAAGAGCGCCCCGACGAGAAACGCCTGGAGCGGCTCGGAGAAATCGGAGCTGACGTATCCCCAGAGAGGGGACGCGATGGAGCAGGCGAGAATGGCCCACGCCGCGTCCGCGTCGCCCTCCCCCCAGAGTCGTGCGAGCGTCCCGGCCGCCGCCGCCGCGCCGAGGATCAGGAGAATGTTCATCAGGACGAAAAGCGTCTGCGAGGAGCCCACCCCGAACGTGCTCTCCCACGGCCCCGCGAGCGCGACGGGAAGAATGCGGACGAGCGTCGGGCCCATCCCGAACCGGGTCACGGCGTCGTCGGCCGTGCGCGGAACGTTCACCATGTGTCCGCGGGCGATCCCCAGCTCTCCGAGCTCGAGGATGGAGTAGGCCGTCCGCGTCATGATCTGGCCGTCGGTGATGAGCCCGAAGACGCGCTCGTCGGCCGTCAACGAGAGGACGATGGCCGACAAGACGAGCGCGACCCGGGGTCGCAGGATCCTCGCGCCGAGGCGGCTCTCAGACATGGACCTGGATCGGGAGGATGACGGTCTGGAGGCCCTCGAACTGCAGGCGGCGCTGGACGGCGAAGGGCGTCTGGTTGTGAAGGGCGCGCGTCACGAGGTTGTCGTCCGGGAAGATGAGCTTCGAGGCGAAGAAGATCGGCCGGTCGTAACGCTCCTTGACCCCCCGGCAGAGCTCCACGATCTCGTCGAGGAGGTCCGTCCCGATCCGTTGGTGGTGCTCGGCGTGCATCCCGAGGCCCCGCGCGAATTCGACGTACCTGTTCAGGTCGCGCTCCGTCTCCTTCTTCAGGTTCTCGATCTCGTCCGCCCCCTTGAAGTTGGCAGAGTCGACGACGCCGACGGAGAGGAAGACGGCGTTCTTGAAATAGCGGGGGAAGTACTTCTGCACCTGCAGGAGCGAGTGGATGCCGAGACCGTTGAACCCCGAGACGAGGAAGACGGCCGTCGGCGTGTTCCGGCTGACGGGCTCGGCCTTCGGGACGGCCCCGGAGGAGTCCGCGGGCCGATAGCGCGGGAGAGTCGTCAGGACGTCGTCGGCTCGCTTCATCAGGAGGCCGACGGAGCTGTAGTGGCGCCGGACGAGGACGCAGATCCCGATGAGCGACCCGGTGATCAGGACCGTCACCCAGCCCCCCTCGCGGAACTTCATGAAGACGGTCACGACGAGAATCGTCGCCGTCAGGATCAGCCCGACCCCGTTGATCGCGAGGCGGCGCCCCCACGACGACTCCTCCCGCCGGACCTGCCACCAGTGGACGCACATGCCGAGCTGCGAGAGGGTGAAGGTGAGGAAGACGTTGATCGAGTACATGACGACGATCACGTCGATCGAGCCGCCCGTGTAGAGGAGGATTCCGAGCGCCGCTCCCCCCATGACGAAGACCCCGTTCTGCGTGACGAGCCGCTCCGACAGGAGGCTGAAGCGGTGCGGAACCCAGGAGTCGATCGCCATGTTCGACAGGACGCGCGGCCCGTCGAGAAACCCCGCCTGGGCGCCCACGAGGAGCAACGCCCCCTCGGCGAGGAGACTGAGCCAGACGAACGAAGACGCCCACGCGCTTCCGGCGCCCAGAGCCTCGGCCGAGAGCTTCTGGATCAGGACGGCGTTCAGCGTGAGTCCCTGCACGCGGTGGACGTCCGTCAGGAGGTAGCTGAGGATCAGGCCTCCCGCCGTGAAGGAGAGCGAGATGGCCATGTACGTCATCGTCCGCCGCCCCGTTCTCACGCGCGGCTCGCGGAGTACCTGGAGCCCGTTCGAAACGGCCTCGAGGCCGGTATACGTTCCGCCGCCCATCGAGAAAGCCCGGAGGAGGAGAGCGATCGTCCCCCAGAGGCCGAGGGTCGCGACGGTCCCGTTCCACTCGCGCCTCGTCGCGGCGGCAAGCTCGGGTACGGCCGTCACGTGCCGGCCAAGGCCGAAGAGAATCACGAGAAGATGGGTGATGAGGAAGAGGACGAAGATCGGCAGGAGGATCTGAACGGACTCCTTGACCCCCCGGACGTTGAGGAAGATCAGCGCGACGACGAGGCCGAGCGACCAGACGAGCTGGCGGCTCTGCGGCACTCCTCCGGCAAGCGAGCTGAGCGCGGCGACGGTGGCGGCCACCTGCATGGCGATCGTCATCGCGTAGTCGACGACGAGCGCCGCGCCCGAAACGAGCCCCGCGGGGCGCCCGAGCAGCCGCGACGCGACGAGGTAGCCGCCGCCCCCCGACGGAAAGAGCTGAATGATCTGCGAGTAGGACGCCGAGATCAGAATGACCGTGACCGCCGTCGCGAGCGCGAGGAAGACGGCGAGGTGCCGATGGGTCCCGAGGGCGATGAACGTCTCCTCGGGGCCGTAGCACGACGAGGAGAGCCCGTCGGCGCCGAGGCCCACCCACGCGAGGAAGGCGACGAGCGAGACCTTGTGGAAGACCGACGGATCGAGCGGATCGCGGCTCTTCCCGAGAAAGACCCGTTTCGTCAGATCCTTGAGGGGCACGGCGGGGCGCGAGTATACGCGTGGCGGAAAACCCTCGGGAGGAGCTAAGATGCTTCCAGATGGGTCCTGCCCCCCGGGCGTCCGAGGACCACCTCTCGAACGTCTTTTTCTCCGACCTTCAGCTCCCGCATTCCGTCCGCGCCGGCATCGCCGGCTGCGGGTTCGTTCGGGCCACGCCCGTCCAGGCCGCCACGCTCCCGCTGCTTCTCGCGAGCCGCGACGTGGCCGCGCAGGCGCAGACGGGAACCGGCAAGACGGCGGCCTTCCTGATCTCGATCTTCTCGAGGCTCGCCTCGAATCCGCGAAGGGCGCGCCCGGGCGATCCTCCGCGCGCGCTCGTCGTCGCGCCGACGCGGGAGCTCGCCGTCCAGATCCGGGACGACGCCGTCTCGCTCGGGCATTTCCTCGCACCGCGGATCGTCACGGTCTTCGGCGGAATCGACTACGGGAAGCAGCGTGACCAGCTCCGGGCCGGCTGCGATCTCCTGATCGGGACGCCGGGACGCCTCCTCGACTACGAGCAGCAGGGGGCCGTTTCCCTGGGACAGGTCGAGGCGCTCGTCATCGACGAGGCGGACCGCCTCTTCGACATGGGCTTCATCCCGGATCTCCGCCGGATCCTCCGGCGCTGTCCGCCCCCCCGGGTCCGCCACACGATGCTCTTCTCCGCCACGCTTTCCGCCCGCGTCCGCGAGCTGGCGTGGGAGCACATGAACGATGTCGAAGCGGTCGAGATCCGGCCGAAGCAGCTCACGGCGGACCGCGTCACGCAGGTCCTCTACCACGTCGGAGCCCGCGAGAAGCTCTCGCTCCTCGCCGGCCTCCTGCGCCGGGAGGGGGCCGAGCGGACGATGCTCTTCGTCAACACGAGGCGGTTCGCCGAGCGGGTCGCCGCCACTCTCGAGAGACACGGATACCGCGTGGCGGCGCTGACGGGAGACCTTCCCCAGCCGCGCCGCCTGAAGATCCTTTCCGACTTCAAGTCCGGCCGGCTTCCGATTCTCGTGGCCACCGACGTGGCGTCGCGCGGCCTCCACATCGAAGGGGTGACGCACGTCATCAACGTCGACCTGCCGCAGGACCCGGAGGACTACGTCCACCGGATCGGCCGCACCGCCCGCGCCGGGGCCGCCGGCAAGGCGATCTCGCTGGCCGACGAGAACTACGTCTTTTCCCTCGGCGCGATCGAGAGGCTCCTCGGCACGAAGATCCCGACGCTTTTCGCGGACAACGATCTCTATCTTCGCGAGACGCCGGCGCGGACGGGTGGCGGCCCCCAGTCCGGCGGCCCGCGCCACCTCGGCCCCGCCGACCAGGAGGATGAGCCGCCCGTCCCGCCCCTGCGCGTCGTCCCGCCGCCTCCGCCAGCCGCGCCGGAGCCGGAAGCGCCGGCCGCATCGGAAGAGCCGGCCGCCGACGGCGAGGAGCCCGACTTCTGGACGCGCGAGGCGTTCGGCCTCGAAGTGCCGGAAGGGGGCTTCGCCTCCGTCGCGGCGTTCGTGCCGGGAGGTCGGAAACGCAGGAGGCGGCGCAAGCGCGGGGGCGCCGCGCCGCAGCCCGTCGGCTCCGGCGCCGCGTCCTAGAGAATCGACTTCAGGAAATCCTTGTTGGTTTTGAACTTCGTCAGCTTCGAGAGAAGAAGCTCCATCGCGTCAATCGGCTTGACCGAGGCGAGCGCCCGGCGTAGCTTGTGGATCTTCGGCAGCTCCTCGGCGTCGTAGATCTTCTCTTCCTTCCGCGTTCCCGATGCCGGGATGTTGATGCACGGAAAGATCCGGCGGTCGAAGAGACCGCGGTCGAGGATGATCTCGCTGTTCCCGGTCCCCTTGAACTCCTCGAAGATGACGTCGTCCATCCGGCTGCCGGTGTCGATGAGGCAGGTGGCCACGATGGTGAGCGAGCCGCCGTCCTCGTGATTCCGCGCCCCGCCGAAGAAGCGGCGCGGCTTTTCCATGGTCCGGGCGTCAATGCCGCCCGAGAGAATCTTCCCGCCCCCCCGCTGCTCGTTGTTGTAGGAGCGGCTCATCCGCGTGATCGAGTCGCAGAAGATCACGACGTCGCGCCCGATCTCGACGAGTCGTTTGGCCCGCTCAAAGCAAAGCTCCGAGACGGCGATGTGGTGAGCCGCGTTCAGATCCGACGGGGAGGCGATCACCTGCCCCTGGATCGAACGCTGCATGTCCGTCACCTCCTCCGGCCGCTCGTCGACGAGGAGCATGAAGATGACGACGTCGGGGTCGTTCTTCGCGATGGCGTTCGCCATCGTCTTCAGGAGGAACGTCTTCCCTGCCTTCGGGGGTGCCACGATGAGGCAGCGTTGTCCGCGGCCGATCGGGACGACGAGGTCCAGGACACGCCCCGAGACCTCGTCCGGGCTCGTCTCCATCCGGAGCCGGCTGTCCGGGTCGACCGAGACGCCCTTGTGGAACTGGACGTACTTCGACCGGTACTCGGCAGCGGGCATCCCTTCGACGGAGAGGATCCGCTGGACCACCGGGCCCTTCGGCCCGCGTGCGACGGCCTCGGCCTCGATCAGGAGCCCCTCCTCGAGGTCCTCCGCTTCGATGAGGTGCTTCGGAAGGAACGGATCGCCCCGCTCGGCGAAGACCTCCTTCGACGAGACGAGAAGGCCCGAGTGATCCCCGTGGAGTTTCAGGATCCCGCGGACCGCGACGGCAGGCGCGGCCTGCGGCTGCGGCTCGCGCCGTCCTCCGGCCTCGACGTGAGGGGCCTCTCCCGCCACGACTGCGCCCTCTGCCGAAAGCGGCCCGAAGCGGCTGCGCCCGCGGCGGCGGCGGCGCCGACGCCGCCTCCGGAAGGGCTCGACGCCCGGCAACCCCTCGGCGAGCACTCCCGTCTCGGCCGGGCCCGCCTCGTGTTCGGCTTCGTCGGGTCCATCGTCCGTAAGCTCACCCGCGACCTCTTCAGATGACTCCGCCACGGCCTGCGCCTCGTGCACGGCGTCCGCACGCTCCTTCGGATCCCGTTCGTTCAATCCGTCCTCCGGAACCGGCCGTTACTTACGCGGGCCGGCATGTCCCTCGGTTCGTCCGGGGCCGCCCGTCGGGGCCGTACAGGTCACCCGCTCGGGGCGTCTCGAACTCGACCAGAAAGTGGGGCGGCGCGACCGCGGCCTCTTCCGGCCGGCGCCGACGAACCGATTCGTCCGTCAGCTCGAGCGTCCACCCGCAGCCGGGACGGATCGTACGGCCAACCCGCCGGTGGCGTCAACGTGAGGCGTCCGGGCCGGCCGGGACCAGATTCCCGGCACCGGCGAGGCGCAGGACGGGCAGGACCCCGCGGGCGTTACGGAGCACCGAATGACCTGGAACCCGCGCCGCTCGACGAGGACGGCCGCACACGCCGGGCAGCGCGTCTCCTCCCACTCGCCGACCCGCCCCGGCAGGTTTCCCGCGTAGACGAATCGGAGGCCGGCGTCGCGCCCGATCTCCGCGGCCCGGAGCAGCGTCCGCGGGGACGTCGACCCGTGCCCTTTCTGCCGATATTCGTCGTGATAGGCCGTCACGTGCCACGGGATGTCCGGGTCGAGTCGCGCGAGGAAGCGGGCCGCGTCCCGAAGCTCGTCGTCCGAGTCGTTCAGGCCGGGGACGACGAGGGTCACGACCTCCACCCAGAAGCCGCGCGCCTTCAGCCCTTCGAGCGTCGCGAGGACGGTCGAGAGCTTTCCGCCCAGCCGCCGGTATCCCTCTTCGCGCATCCCCTTGAGGTCGACCTTGAACGCGTCGACATGAGGGCGGAGGTAGTCGAGGACCTCGGGCGTCCCGTTCCCGTTGGAGACGTAGCCCGTCATCAGCCCCTCGGCCCGGGCCGCGCGGAAGACGGCCACGGCCCACTCGGAGGTGATGAGCGGCTCGTTGTAGGTCGACGTGACGATCGTCGAGCCCGACTGGCGGGCGAGGTCGATGAGGTTCCCGATCGCGACCGGACGGGCGTCGACGAGCCCGTCACTCTCCGGGTCCCGGTGGACCTGGCTGATCTCCCAGTTCTGACAGTACGGACACTTGTAGTCGCACCCGAGCATCCCGAAAGAGAGCGCCCGTGCGCCGGGCGTGACGTGATAGAAGGGCTTCTTCTCGATCGGGTCGACGTTCAGCGCGCCGACGTACCCCCACGGGACGCGAAGCTCCCCGGCCTCGACGAAGCGGACCCGGCAGATCCCTTCGTGCCCCTCGCCGATGAGACACCGGTGTCCACAGGCGACGCACCGGATCTTCCCCTTCTCGGCCGAGCCGAGCTCTCCCGGGCGCGTCAGATCCCGGAGGCGCCGCCTGAGACCCGTCTCCTCCATCCCGTTCAATATGGCCTCAAGACGGATCAGCTTCAAGGCGCATACAATCCATCCCCTATGAACCTTCGCCTCGGCCGGCGCGTGCCGGTCCTCTTTTTTCTCCTGTCGCTCTCGGCTGCGGCACAGTCGCCGACGCCCACCCCGACGCCGACGCCGCCGCCCAACGCCGTAGGAGTCACGGCCGCGGCGACCGTCCTGGCCATGCCCGACACGGCGACCTACGATTCGACGAACATCGTTCTCGACGACGACGGATCGATCTGGACGGCGTCCGGACCGACGAACCGGATCACGCACCTCTCGTCGGACGGGTCGACGATCCGGAGCTGGGACTTCCCCTCCTCCGTCACTCCCAGCTCGCTCCTCAAGGACACCGACGGGACCTTCTGGTTCACGGAGCTCGGAGGCTTCAACGTCGGCCACTTCGACCCCTCGACGGGGACGGTGACGGAGTGGCCGGACAGATTCCAGCGTCCGACCGCCCTTTACAAGCGCCCGGACGGGAAATTCTGGCTCCCCGAGACAGGTGGCCCTCTCGCCCTGTTCGACCCCGCGAGCAGCACCTTCACGTATTACTCCCCGACGGCCTACACCCTCTCGTATCCCTGGGTCGACCCGGACGGATCGCTCTTCTCCTGCGATTTCATCTACTACGGCATCGTGAAGTTCTCGCCGGACGGCTCGACCTTCACCCGCTGGGATCTTCCGACCGATCTCTACTACGCGCCGACGAAGATCAAGCGGATGCCGGACGGGGCCCTCTGGATCTCCTTCTGGGGCTCGGGGCAGCTCGGCCGGTTCGACGACTCGGCCGGGGTCCTGCAGCTCTTCGACCTCGACGCGGGCGCCCATCCTTACGACCTGCAGCCCTACCGCGGGCGCATCCTCTTCGGAGAGCAGACGACGGGCTCGATCGGCTTCTTCGACCCCACCGTCGCGACGCCCTCCTCCGTCGTGACGATCACGCCATTTACCGGTTCGACGGTCCTCACCACGTGGCAGGCGATCTCCGGCACGCAGACCCTCTCACCGGTCGACACCGCACCGACGTCGTTCCTGACGACGGCTTCCTCGGGTTTTCAGCTCGGCGCAGAGACGATGCTTCCGACGACCCTGGGTGCGGCCGTCTGGGGGATCACGGTGGACGAGAGACGCGCCCGCATCTGGTTCAACACGATCGCCTATGTCGGCCAGCTCCTTCCCCCGCTCCCTACGGGTGCCGCGGACGTCTACATCCCCCAGGCCCGCTCGGCGCCCGGCCCGGACGGCGCTCTCTATCAGACGCAGACGGTTTCCTGGAACCGGGCGACCCCCGACGCGAATGGCGTCGTGTCGGACCTCACCCCTTCTGAGCTTCTCCTGCCGAACAACTGGATCGCCGGATTCCAGCCGAGCACGGGCCTGACCGTCCCCGCGAAGCAGCTCGTGGCGCAGTCTGACCCGATCGGAACGGACATGGCCGCCCCTGGAAACGTCGGGGCCATCCGCTTCACGACCGCGACGGCGTCGACCGACCTTTTCGTGACCGCGCGAACGGTCGCGGCGGCCGCCGGCGGGGGAACCTACGGCTGCGCCCAACGGGGCCTGACGGCAGCCAACGCCCTGAACCCCGGCGACACGGGCTTTCTGATCGTTCCCCCGGGTGATGCGGCGAACCTCGTCTACGCGGGAGTCGAGGTTCTCAACGCGTCCACGGGCTCGGTATCGATCTACGACCCCGCCGGCAACAATCTGGCCACCTACCACTACGACTGGCCGTCCGGATATCAGATCGAAGGAGCCACGATCTGGGCCGCTTTCGGCATGGGGCCCGTCCCCGGAGGCCGCATCGTCTTCTCCCTCGCGACCGGAAACCTCCTCCCGTTCGGCATGGCCTTCGACGCGACGACGGGCGATCCGATGACGCTCGATCTCCTCAAGGTGTCGAACGCCGCCATCGCCCAGACTCTCTCGTTCCTTTCCCGCGCCGGCGGCCCCCTCGGCGCGACGAGCTGGACAGACCTTCAGATCGCGAATCCCGGGACGGCGGACGCGACGGTCTCCTTCTCTTACCGCCCCTACTCGACCGGCACCGCGTCCCCGCCGAACCCCCTCCCGCTCCCGGGCGTGACGGTGCCGGCCGGGCAGGTCGTCTCGCTCTCCGACATCCTCGCTTCCCTCGGCCCGGGCCCCCTCCTCGGCGCGCTCGACCTCTTCTCCGACCAGCCCGTGAACGCGTTCGCACGCGTCCGCGGCTCGGCGAGCGGAGGAGGGACCTACGGGCTTGGATCTTCGGCCGCCGGAGTGATCGCAGCCGGCTCGAAGGCCGTGTTCCTCGGCGTGTCGGACAATCCGGCGTTCGAATCGGACCTCGTGCTCATCAACCAGGGCGCTGCCGCCACGAGCGTCGCCGTGAATCTCTATGCGGCGGACGGAAGCGCGGCCGGATCGAGCGTCGTCGTCCTCGCCTCGAGAGAAGCTCGCTTCATCCCCTCCGTCTGGCCCCTCGTCGCCGGAGCCCCGACAGACCTCGGCCGGCTCGAGGTCGTCCCGGCGGACGGAGCGGTCGCCGTCTCGAGCACGCTCGTCCGCTCCGACCGGGTGACGCAGGACGCCGACGCGCTCGTCCCGTTCGTGCTCCCCCGGTAAAGCGCGGCCGTCGCGGGTCTTCAGCGCGACGAGCCGGGTGAAGCGGCGCGCGGCGTCGGCGCCGGAGGCGGCACGAAGACGACGTCCGGCGCGATGACCCAGTTGTGGTCGGCGACCGGGCGGATCCGGCCCTTCTCGTGGAGAGCGTCGATGAGGAGGTCGCGGATCTCGACCGGAACTCGCTTCACGACCTTCGCGTTGCGGAGCGCCGAGTAGCCGCCCCCTCCCTGGGCGCGGTAGGAGTTGACGGCGAGGGAGAAGCGGTCGGCCGGCGAAACCGGCCGCCCCTTGACGGCGAGATCCTTGATCCGCGAACCGACGGGAGCCGTCGGGTCTATGCGATACGTCGCTCCCTGAACGGCGTCGAAGTTGTAGGGGATCATCTTCGGGTTCGGCGTCAGGACGAGCCGGCCCCCTTCGAATGCTGCCGACTGGAAGAACTCGGCAGCACGCTCGAGGCAGGCCTTGAGCTGCGCCCCGTCGATCTCGACGACGACAAGCTGGTTCTCGTAGGGGTAGAGGGCGAAGAGGTCCCGAACCGTCACGCGCCCCTTCGGCAGCCCTTCGTACCGGCCGCCCGGCAGGAGCGACGTGATCGACAGGTCCGCGCCCGTCACCCGGAGCTGCACGTCGTTGATCAGGTCGAGAAGCGCCGTGTCCTCGAGACGCGCCCGCACCGCCGGGAACGCGTCCTCCGTCTCGACGACGGTCTCGTCGAGCCACCGGCGCGCCGAGCGGTCGAACGGGGCCGCGATCGCCGCGATGTCGGGGTCCGACGGAACGGAGGAGTCCGACGGCAGCTGCTCTCCGCGGACTCCCGTCACCTTGAAGCGGGTGCCCGTGCGTTCGAGCGTCACGTCGACGCGGTCGAGAACCTCTCCCCACCGCCCCGGCTCGACGACCGGCACGCCCGAAAGGCGTGTCAGGGGAATCTTCCGGTGCGTATGCCCGGCGAGAATCAGGTCGATGCCGGGAACCCCGCGGGCGAGGGCCGCGACGCGGTTCTCCGCCTCCGTCCCGTCGGAGACGCCGGTGGCGAGCTCGACCTCGATGCCGCTATGGAAGAGAACGACGACGAGGTCGCACCGCTCCTTCTCCCGAAGGATCGGAACAAGCCGCTTCGCCGTGACGACAGGGTCTTCCCACGTGAGACCGGGGCGGTTCGCCTCGGGCTCCCACCCGGGGATGTTCGGGGTCGTCAGGCCCAGGATCCCGACGCGGACGCCGCCCACCGTCTTCACGAGGGTCTCCCGAAACGCAGGCGTACCGTCCGCCGCGTTCCGCGTGTTCGCCGAGAGCCAGGGAAACGCGGCGTCCTTCTCCGCCTTCCGGAGGACCGCGAGGCCGAAGTTGAACTCGTGATTCCCGACCGCCATCGCGTCGTACCCCATGGCTCTCATCGCCCGCATCATCGGGTCGGCGTCGGGAGCCCCTTCCTTCTCGAGAAGAGCGCGGAACTTCGAACGCGCGGACTGAAGGTACTCGGGGGCCGCGCCCTCGATGGTGTCCCCCCCGTCGAGGAGAACGACGTTCGGCGTCTCGCGCCGGATCGCCGCGACGCGCGTGGCCACGCGGGCGAGACCGACGTCGGAGGGGCGGCTCCGGAGGTAGTCCCACGGGAGGAGATTCCCGTGGAGGTCCGAGGTCTGGAGGATCGTGACCGTGACGGTGGCGACCTCCTCCGCCGAGGCGGGAAAGCCGAGAATCGCCGCGAGGACGCATCCGGCGGCAGCGCGGAGGGAGGAGTGGAAGCCGGGCACGCGCCGGGAGTCATATCCCATCCTCGCCGGGTCCGACAAGCGGGTCGGCACCTCGACGACGCCCGTTCCGGTTATTCTCCGGCCCCATGCATTCGAAGCGGCCCCGCCGCTCTGCCCCGAAGACGGTTCCGGCGCCGGCAGGCGAGACGCTCGCCCGCCTCGCTGCGGCCTATCCGGAGGCCGACTGCTCTCTGGGCCACGAGTCCCCGCTTCAGCTCCTCGTGGCGACGATCCTCTCGGCCCAGTGCACGGACGCGCGCGTCAACCTCGTCACCCCCGAGCTCTTCCGGCGCTATCCGGACGCCCGGTCGATCGCGGCGTCTCCGCGCGGAGCGCTCGAGAAAGTCATCCGCTCCACGGGGTTCTTCAACGCGAAGGCGAAGGCCCTGCGCGGAGCCGCGAAGGCGATCGTCGAGAAGCACCGAGGCGCGGTCCCGCGGACGATGGACGAGCTCCGCGCCCTCCCGGGCGTCGGGCGAAAGACGGCGAACGTCGTTCTCGGAAACGGATTCGGCGCGCCGGACGGAGTCGTCGTCGACACGCACGTCGGCCGGCTCGCGCGCCGGCTCGGCTGGTCCCGCCATGCGGACCCCGAAAAAGTGGAGCGCGACCTGAACGCCCTCTTCCCGCGGGAGAAGTGGGTCTTCCTCGGCCACGCGCTCATTCTCCACGGACGGCAGGTCTGCGCGGCCCGAAAGCCCCGCTGCGACTCGTGCGCCCTGGCCGATCTCTGCCCGCGGGAGGGCGTCGCGTGACGAACCCCGGCCCGCTCGGCTCGATCGAGGTGATCTGCGGCTCCATGTTCTCCGGCAAGTCGGAGGAGATGATCCGTCGGCTGACGCGGGCGAAGATCGCCCGGCGGCGCGTGCAGGTCTTCAAGCCGAAGGTCGACACGCGTTTCTCCGAGGTGGAGGTCGTCTCCCATGGAGGTCTCCGACTCACGGCCGTCGCCGTGGAGAGCTCCGTGGAGATCCTCGAGAAGACCGATGCCCGGACGGAGGTCGTCGGGATCGACGAGGCCCAGTTCTTCGACTCGGGGATCGTGGACGTCGTCACCCGCCTCGCGGATCTCGGGAAGCGGGTCATCGTCGCCGGCCTCGACCAGGACTATCTCGGAAAGCCTTTCGACCCGATGCCCGCCCTGATGGCCGAAGCGGAAGAAGTTCTGAAGACCCGGGCCATCTGCGTCCGCTGCGGGGCCCCGGCCAGCCGGACCCAGAGACTCGTCGATTCGAACGAGCGGGTCGTCGTCGGCGCGGCCGGCCTCTACGAGGCGCGCTGCCGCCGTTGCTTCGAGCCGGGGGTGGCCTCCGTGGAGGAAGAGCTTCCCCTGGGAGACGATGCAACGACTTAGGGCGATGGTCCTGGCTGAAGTTCCAGTCCCGCTCCGGGAATCCTCAGACGTTCTGTGCATTTCCCTGTGCTTTTCGCTGTGAAAATCGCCGGAACGCCCCGATTCTCGGGGACTTCATGCGGATTGCACCGTCTCCTGTGCGTTCGAAGAAGTCGTTTGAATACAACAATTAGATCTGTAAAATCATTGTGGTGCTCGAAAACAGGCCCATTTTTCAAGCCTTTTTCTGATTTACACAGCGCGAAGCAGCTCCCAGAGCGGGTTTCGGGCCTCTGAGGACCCAAAAACCGGCTCTGAAAACGGCTATTCCGAGGCTCAAGCGGAGTCAGCCGGCCTACCAGGAACCGGTCTCGTGGTATTCGCCGAAAACGCCCCGGAGCGACTCGACGATTTCACCGAGCGTGACGAGACCGGCGGCGGCGTCCACGATCGGGGGAAGGAGATTCCGGCCGTCGCGGGCGGCTCCGACCACCGCCCCCCGGAGCCGAGCGGCCGCCGCGGGGTCCCTCCGGGCGCGAAGCGCCCTGAGGCGCGTCACCTGCTCCTCCTCGACGGACGGATCGACGGTCATCGTCGGGATCGGCCTCTCCTCGGCCCGCGTGAACTCGTTCACACCGACGACGATCTGGCCCTTCTCCTCGATGGCGCGCTGCGCGCGGTAGGCGGCTTCCTGGATCTCGCGCTGGTAAAAGCCCCCCTCGATGGCGGCGAGCGCGCCCCCCATGGAGTCGATCCGGGAGATCACGGCGCCGGCCTCCTCGACGATCGCGGCCGTGAGGGACTCGATCGCCCACGATCCGCCGAGCGGGTCGACGACGCGCGCGACGCCCGTCTCGTACGCGATCACCTGCTGCGTCCGGAGCGCAAGGAGTGCCGATTCCTCGGTCGGGAGGGCGAGGGCCTCGTCCTTGCCGTTCGTGTGGAGCGACTGCGTCCCGCCGAGGACGGCCGCCAGGGCCTGGATGGCGACCCGGATGACGTTCACGTCGGGCTGCTGGGCCGTCAGCGTCGAGCCGGCCGTCTGCGTGTGGAACCGGAGAACGCGCCCGCGCGGGTCCTCGATCCCGAAGCGCTCCTTCGTGATCCGGTCCCAGAGGGTCCGGGCCGCCCGGAACTTCGCGATCTCCTCGAGGAAGTCGTTGTGGACGTTGAAGAAGAACGAGAGACGCGGGGCGATGACAGAGGGCGAGAGCCCGGCCGCCTCGGCAGATCGGAGATACTCGATCCCGTCCGCGAGGGTGAAGGCGACCTCCTGCACGGCCGTGGAGCCTGCCTCCCGGATGTGGTAGCCGGAGATCGAGATCGTATTCCAGCGCGGCACCTCGGCCGTGCAGAACGCGAAGATGTCCGTCACGAGGCGGAGGGACGGCTTCGGCGGGAAAGCGTAGGTCCCGCGCGCCGCGTACTCCTTGAGAATGTCGTTCTGGATCGTCCCCGAGAGCTTCGTCCAGGGCGTGCCCCGGCCTCGCGCGACGGCCAGGAGAAGAGCCAGGAGGATCGAGGCGGTCGAGTTGATCGTCATCGAGATCGACACCTTGTCGAGCGGGATCCGGTCGAGGAGCGTCTCCATGTCTTCGAGCGAGGCGATCGGGACGCCCACCTTTCCGACCTCACCCCGGGCGAGCGGATGATCCGAGTCGTACCCGATCTGGGTCGGCAGGTCGAAGGCGACCGAGAGCCCCGTCTGCCCCTGCTCGAGGAGGAAGCGGTACCGGCGGTTCGAGTCGCGCGCCGTGGAGAACCCCGCGTACTGGCGCATCGTCCAGAGCTTCGTCCGGTACCCGCCAGGAAGCGCCCCGCGCGTGAACGGCGACTCTCCCGGACGGCCGGGATCCCAGCCCTCGGGCACGTCTGATGGACCATAGGTCGGCCGGATCCGGATACCGGAAGAGGTGGAGTCACTCGGCGTCTCGCTCATGCCCCGATGCTAAGACAGTCGGAGGGCTCCCGGTCGTGTCAAACTTGCGGGAGGGACAGCCGTGTCGAAGACGCTCAGCGGGAACCTGAACACCTTCTCCCTCGCGGACCTCCTTCAGTGGCTCGAGATCAACGCGCTCACGGGGCGCGTGATCCTCCGACGCGGAGACCTGACGCGGACGATCGACCTGAAGGAAGGGGCCATCGTCTTCGTCTCCTCCTCGCGCCCCTCCGAGCGGCTCGGCGTCTTCCTCGCGAAGCGGCTCCTCCTCTCCGAATCGGCGCTCTACGAGCTCCTCGCGGAGAGCTTCGCGACGGGCCGGAACCTGACGCGCCTCATCCTCGAGCGCCATCTCCTCCCGCGCGAGAAGCTGGCCGGCGCCGTCGAAGCGCTCGCCATCGAGATCCTCTTCGATCTCTTCCGCTGGACGAACGCCGTCTTCGAGTTCGATCCCACCTACCGGATCGAGGACCTCATCCGGATCCACCTCTCGCTCCGCGGACAGGTTCTCGCCTTCCACGGTGTGAAGTCGCTCGACGAGACGTCCAAGAATCTGACTGACTCCTCCGCCGCCCACGAGGCCGGCGCGCTCTGGGAGCGCGAGTTCCAGCCGGAAGCCGTCGACGCCTCGTTCTGGTCGATGGTCGAGGCGCTTCCGGGCGACACGCCGCCGCTCTCGGCCCTGAAGGATGGATACGCGGCGTTCCGGCAGTTCGGCGAGAAGATCCACACGCGTCTGCGGGAGCCGGCCCGCCTCTATCCCGTTTACGACGACGTCGCGGATCTCCTCCGGTCCGCCCTCGTCGACGGCGGAGACCCGGAGCGCCTCGTTCAGATTTCGGCGCTCGACCCGTTCCTGACGACGGATCTTCTCTATCTCGCGAACTCGCTCCGGCCCGACCGGTCCTCGGCGGCGGGCTCGGCGCGCGACGCGGCGGCCGCCATCGGCCCGGAGGCGCTCCGGAGGCTGGCCGCGCTCCTTTCCGACTCCGCCTCGCCGAAGGTCCCGGCGGCCGACCGGATGGAATCCCTCGTCCGGCAGGCCGCCCTGTCCACCGCGGTGGCCGCCTCCCACATCCCCTCAGCCGAGGAGTTCAGCCCCGAAGAGGCTTACACCCTCGGCCTCCTCGAGACGCTCGGGAGCTACGACCTCCTCAAGCTGCTGATCAACATTCCGTTCCCGGTCGGCCCGATGCGGGCGTACGCCCTCGGACGCTTCCGGTCCGTCTTCGGAAGGATCCTGGCCCGGAAGCTGACTCTCCCGAGGCGTTTTGAGGACGTCCTCGGCTCGACCGGCCGTGTCCGGAACCAGAGTTCATCGTCGGAGCGTCTCATTTTCTTCGCCAAGCAGATGATCCTGACGGACCAGATCGGACCCGAGTGGACGAGCGAGGACCCGGCGCTCGCCGAACGCTTCGCGTCGATGACGAAGGATCCGGCCCTCCCGCAGATGATCGCCCGGGACGCCGACCGGCTGAGAACCGTTCTCCAGCGCTGACCATCCGAAACGGAGGGGACTCGATGAACCGGACATTCTGCCGAGCGGCTTCTCTCCTTCTCTTGACCCTTCCGCTCCTCGTCGCCCTCGCTGCGGCGGGCGCGGATGTCCCGGCGTCCGGCTGGCCGGGGTTCCGCGCCGCCGTGGAGGTGACGGCCCTCGACCTCGACGTCGTCGCGACGAAGGACGGGAAGCCCGTCACGGACCTTTCCCGCGAGGAGTTCGTCGTCAAGGTGGACGGCAAGGTCTTCCCGCTCGACTACTTCAGCCGCGTCGAGGAGGGGTTGCTCTTCGGGCCCGACCTCTCGAAAGCCTCCCCCGATCTCGTCCTCGAGAGTGTGCGGGGCGACACCGGGCAGCGCTATCTCGCACGCCAGATCCTCCTCTACGTGGACGACGAACACCTGATGCCCTTCGACCGTCCGCGGGCGTTCGATGGGCTGCGGGACCTCGTCTACAAGCTCTCCCCGTCGGACCAGATCGCCCTCTTCCGGTACAACCGCGGCGTCACCCGCGCCCTCGTCCCCTTCACCTCCTCGAAGGAGGCGCTCCTCGACGGGCTCGCGAGGCTCGAGAAGATGGCCCCGGGCGGGTTCAACTGGTACGTCCAGGCCGAGCAGGACTACAGGACGGCCCGCGCCATGAACAGCTTGCAAGCCCGGCAGAACATCGTCCGGAGCTACTCCGTGCAGGCCAAGAACCGCGAAGACAATGCCCTTTCCGACCTCCGCCGCGCCATCGGCGCCCTCGCGGCGCGCTCCGGCAAGAGGACGCTCGTCTACGTCGGGACGGGGATCGAGCTCCATCCCGGCCAGACGCTCGGCGCTTCCCTCGGTTTTCGCGGGCTTCAGCAGTTCGAGTACGACGTGACAGCGAGCTACCGCGCGGTCCTCGCCGAGGCGAACGAGGTCGGCGTCACGATCTATGCGATCGACGCCCGGGGCCTCACGACCGACGTCGACGCCGGCGAGTCCGAACCTTCGGAGCTGACATCGTTCGAGCGGACAGCTTTCCGGCGCGAGGTTCTGGCGGACCTCGCCGGCGAGACCGGCGGGTTTCTCTTCGAGAACCGGAATCTCTTCAAGTCCGCGGCCGAGCAGATCTACCGCGAGTCGAGCACCTTCTACGCGCTCGGGGTCACCCTCACGAGCCTCCCGAAGAAGGAGTCCTACGCGATCAAGGTCTCGGTGAGCCGGCCCGGCGTCACCATACGGACCCGCAACAGGTTCGTCCCGATGAGCGCGGAGAAGGCGGCCCGGAACCGGGTGGAACTCGCGCTCCTGACTCCCGACACGCGCGGCGACTTCGGCGTGGAGGTCTCCGTGGGCCCGCCAACCTCAAAGGGGCTCGCCCGGCGCCAGTCGCCGCTCGAGGCGAAGATCCCGATCTCGGCGCTCACGTTTCACGACGCCGCGGGACGGAGGGAAGCCGTCCTCGACATCGCGATCGCCGCGGTCGAGGACGACGGTTCCCGTTCCGACGTCACGATCCAGCGCCGGACGATTTCCCTCGACCCGAAGTCGTGGGCGGTCGACCAGGGACGCTACTACCTCTACGCCGCCACCGTGAAGACGCGGACCGGCAACCACCGGTTCGTCGTCACGGTCAAAGACGTGGCGACGAACCGGATGGGGCTCGGCTCCGCAAGCGTCCGGATCGAGTAGGCGCTACTTCTTCGGGGCCGGCGCCGGGGGCCTCGGCGCGTCCGTCAGGGTGAAGGGGGCCGTTGCCTCCAGCTTTTTGCCGGAGCCCTGGTCCACGATCGTGATCCGGAGCTCGTAGTCGCCCGGACGGAAATAGTCTCCGAGTTTCTCCTCCACGATCACGCCGGCGAGGTCGAGGATGAGCGTCCCGGTGCCCTTGAGTTCCGGGACGGGGGTCGGCTTCTCCTCGCTCCCTGGCACGTCGACGGCCGGGCCCGACTTCGGCTTGATCCTGACGGACCGCTTGACGAACGTCGTCTTCGTGACGGGGTCGACGAACGGGTTGTAGACCCGGATCGCGTAGGAGAGTCCGTCCCTGGCGTCGAACTTCGCTTCGGATGGCGCCACGAACCTCCGGCCGGAGAAGGCGAACGCTTCCTCCGGCTTTTTCGGGTCGGCCGGAAGGTCGTCGTCGGCGACGAAGAGGCTCGAAGCGGCGAACTCCGTTGGAATGGCGGTGACCGTCGCCGTCCGTCGTCCGGCGGCGATCACGCCGCCGGAGACGTTCACGAGCGCGGCCGCGACGTCGTACGTGCCGGGCGACACGGCGATGGCGCGGTTCGCGAAGAGCTGACTCTTCGACTTCTCGAGCCCTGCGGCCTCTTCCATCCGGGCCGCGTCCTTTCCCTCCCCGTCGCGGACGAGCACGGCGAGCTTCGTCGTCTCCGGGGCCGGCACGGAGGCCGCCGGGACCGCGAACTGAACCATCAGTCGCGTCGCTCCGTCCCGGAACGCGATCGACATGACGGCGAGGGCGCCGCCCGGTGGCTTCGCCAGCGCCTCCTCGAGCGCCGCACGGCTCGCGGGCGTCAGCGCCGGGCCCTTCGCCGCTTCCGCGGCCGCTTTCTGCTCGGCCTCGACCGTTTCCCGGGCCCTGTAGACCGGAGGCTCCTTGAGCCCCGGGTTCACGAGGTACGCCTGAATCGCCCTCTTCTGAAGCGTCGCCATCTGTCCGGCCTTCTCCAGAGTCTCGGTTCCGAGGGTCTGATCGACGACGATGACGACCTCGAACTTTCTCTGTTCCGCGAACGTCGGGACGCGGTCTTCCTCGTACAGGAAGGTGTACTGCATGATCTTCGCACCGACCATCTGGACGTCGGCGCTCGTCGAGCCGGCACCCATGGCCCCCGACAGGTCGCGCGGGATGCTCTGCTTGGGCGGGCCGAGGAGGATCAGCATCCTGCCGCGCTGCGTCAGCGACCCCCGCTTTCCGCGTATCGCGAAGCGCTCGTCCGCGATCTTCACGAGCGCCTCGACGCGGTCCCTGAACTCGTTTTTCGGCGTCCTGAGGTCGGGGTCGCGCCGCGCCCAGAAGAGGGCGATGAACGAGGCGGCTTCGTCGTCGGTCGCGAGCTTCTTGAACGCGGCTTTCTCTTCGTCCGTCGAGAAGAAAGAGAACTCGGGTCCCTTGTCCCAGTCCTTGTACTTCTCGAGAGCGGCGAGAGCCGGTGCGGAGGCGATCGCGGCGAGAGCGGCGACCGCCAGGAAGCGGCGGAGCATCTTCATGTCGGGGCCCCCGGATGGAGAGATCTCGGCGCACGGCCGCGCCGGCGGCGCACTATAGCGCCCTCCCCGCCTCCGCGCCCCGACGCAAATGCTTCATGCGGACCGCTTTTTCCGGGGCCGTTACGATACGGGCGGAGGGTCCCTGCGATGCCCCGACCCCGGCCGGTTCTCCTCGCCGTCCTCGACGGATTCGGGAAGGCCCCCGACTCGCCGTGGAACGCGGTCTCCCGCGCGACGACCCCCACGTTCGACCGGCTCTACGCCCGTCGCCCCTGGACGATGATCGAAACCTCCGGCGAGCGGGTCGGTCTTCCCGAAGGCCAGATGGGGAACTCCGAGGTCGGACACACGATCCTCGGCGCCGGACGCGTCGTCTATCAGGACATCGTCCGGATCTCGAAGTCGATCCGGGACGGGGACTTCTTCGAGAACTCCGCCCTTCTCGGCGCCTGCGCGGCGGCGAAGGCGGGGACCGGCACGCTCCACTTCTTCGGCCTCCTCTCGCACGGCGGCGTCCACTCGCTTCAGGAGCACCTCTACGCGCTCCTGGATCTCGCCCACCGCGAGAAAGTGCCCCGCGTCGTCGTCCATGCCTTCCTCGACGGGCGCGACACTCCGCCGACCTCGGGCGTCGTGAATGTTCGCGAGCTGCTCGAGAAGCTCGCCTCGTTCCCGGAAGCACGCCTCGGCTCGGTCGTCGGGCGCTATTACGCCATGGACCGGGACAAGCGCTGGGAGCGCGTCGGGAAGGCCTACCGTCTCCTGACCGAAGGCGAGGCCGCACAGGTCACATCCGACGCCGGCGCCGCAGCCGCCGTGGAGGCCGCCTACTCCCGAAACGTGACCGACGAGTTCATGGAGCCGGTCTCCGTCCGCGACGCGCCAGACTCTCCCCCTCGCGTCGTTCGGGACGGGGACGCCGCCGTCTTCTTCAACTTCCGGGCCGACCGGACCCGCGAGCTGTCGCGAGCCTTTTTCGAAGCGGACTTCCCGGGCTTCTCCCGCCGCGTCCATCCGCAGATCTCCCTCACCACGATGACGGAGTACCAGGCCGACTTTCCGCTCCCGGCGGCCTTTCCGCCGCAGACGCTCGTCAACTCCTTGCCCCAGATCCTCGCGGCCCGGGGTCTGACGAACCTCCGGATCGCCGAGACCGAGAAGTACGCCCACGTGACGTTCTTTTTCAACGGCGGCGAGGAGAAAGTCTACCCGGGCGAAGAGCGGATCCTCGTCCCGTCGCCCAAGGTCGCCACGTACGACCTGAAGCCCGAGATGTCCGCCTTCGAGGTGACCGAGAAGCTCCTTTCCGCCATCGCGTCGGACCGCTTCGACTTCATCCTCCTCAACTACGCAAACTGCGACATGGTCGGGCACAC
>JBBIPB010000023.1:0-27500 GCA_037443065.1 Acidobacteriota bacterium
GCTTCACCCTCGATCGTCCGGCCTGCCCCGAGGGCTGCCGGGCCTGCGTCGACGCGTGCACGTACGAGGCGATCGACCTCGCGGCGACGGAGCGCGAGGAGACCCTGGACGTCGGGGCGGTCGTGATCGCGACGGGCTGGCACCCGTACCCGCTCGAGAAGCTCCCCGAGCTCGGGGGCGGGCTCTTCCCGGACGTGATCTCGAACGTCCAGATGGAGCGCCTCGCGGCGCCCTCGGGGCCGACGGGCGGGAAGATCCTCCGCCCGTCCGACGGACAGCCGCCCAGGCGCGTGGCCTTCGTCCAGTGCGCCGGGTCGCGGGACGTCAAGCACCTGCCGTACTGCTCGTCGGTTTGCTGCCTCGCCTCCCTCAAGCAGGTCGCGTACGTGCGCGAGCAGCTTCCCGAGGCCGAGGTGAGCCTCTTCTACATCGATCGCCGCACCCCGGGGCGCAACGAGCAAATGCTTACCAAGGTCGTCGCGATGAACGGCGTGAAGCTGATCAAGGGAAAAGTGGGCAAAGTGGAGGAAAACGGCGATGGCGGACTGACGCTGCGCCTCGAGGACGTGGCCAGCGGCCGTCTCCTTTCTGCCGGGGCGGACCTCGTCGTCCTCGCGACCGGCATGGTTCCCAATGCGTCGGCCGGCGAGCTGCCCTTCCCCGTCGAGCGAGACGAGGACGGCTTCTGCCTCGACAGCCTCGAGTCGGGTCTCTGCGTCGCCGGCGTGGCCCGGCGGCCCGAGGACGTCGCCGCCTCGGTCCGGGACGCCACCGGCGCCGCGGCAAAAGCTTTCGCGGCGGGAAGGAGGGCGTGATGGAGCACCCCGCCGTCTTTCTCTGCAGCGGCTGCGGCATCGGCGAGGCGATCAAGCTCGAGGGCCTCGCCGAGGCGGCCGGGCTCGGCACGATTCCCTGCACGATCCATCCCTGCCTCTGCGCTCCCGAGAGTGTCGCGGCGATGCACGCCGCCGTCGAGAGCGGCGAGGTGGACGCCCTCCTCGTGGGGGCCTGCTCGGCCCGGGCCAAGGTCGCCGAATTCCGCTTCGACCCCGAAAAGACCGCCGTGGAGCGCGTCTCGCTCCGCGAGCAGGTGGCCTGGTCGCATCCGGCCGGGACGGAAGACACCCAATTGCTGGCCGAGGATCTTCTCCGGATGGGACAGGCCCGCCTCCAGCGGATCTCCCCGCCGAAGCCGGTCCGGGAGCCCATCGACCGAACGGTCCTCGTGGTCGGGGGCGGCGTGGCCGGCATCACGGCCGCATGGGCCGCGGCCATCGCGGGTCATCCGGTCGTCCTCGTCGAGTCGAGCGAGCGGCTGGGCGGGCACCTCGCCGAGGAACGCGACGTCGTGCCCGAACGGCCCCCCTACGACGCGCCACAGCCCAACCACGTCTCCGAGCTCGTCGGAAAGGTGGCGGCCCACCCGTCCGTCCGGGTCTTCACGTCCACGCGGATTCGCGCGATCACCGGACAGCCCGGCCAGTTCAAGGTGGAGCTCGAGACGCCGGGGGGCGCGGAGCCCTTCACAGCCGGGGCCATCGTCCAGGCGACGGGAGCTCGCCCCTACGACGCGAAGAAGCTCCCCCACCTCGGCTACGGCGTCTCGCCGAACGTCGTCACGTCACACGAACTGGAAGCGATGCTCAAGGACGGCAAGCTCCGGCGGCCCTCCGACGGAACGCTTCCCGGCCGCATCGTCTTTGTGCAGTGTGCCGGATCGCGCGATCCGGAGCACCTGGCCTACTGTTCGGCCGACTGCTGCGGGACCACCCTGAAGCAGGTTGCGGTGATCGGGCGCGACTTTCCCGGCGTGGAATGCGCCGTCGTCTACAAGGACATCCGGACACCCGGTCCGCTCGAGCGTTTCTATCGGGCGGTCCAGGATCATCCCGGGCGCCTCTTCGCCCGAGGCGAGGTGGAGAAGGTCGAAGGGAACGGACACCTCACGGTCCGGCTGCGCGACAGCCTGCTCGGCGAGGCCTGCGACCTCCCTGCCGACCTCGTCGTCCTCGCGGTGGGCATGGTGCCCAACTCCGCCGACGGCGAGGCGATCCGCACGCTCCACGACGCCCAGCGGCGGGTGGAGCGCGGGGAGTCGGAGACGCAACGGGAAGAGGCGCGCAAGGTCGTGGCGTCGCTTGCCCACCACGAAGGAACCGAGATCCTGAACCTCCAGTACCGCCAGGGACCCGACCTGCCGGTCCTGGCCGACTCTTTCAACGACTCGCACTTCATCTGCTTCCCGTACGAGACCCGGCGGACGGGGATCTACGCCGCCGGAGCACTGAGGGCACCGATGGACGCCGTCCAGGCGGCCGAAGACGGCTGGGGCGCGGCGATGAAGGCGATCCAGAGCATCTTCGCGGCCGAGCACGGCGAAGCCGTTCACCCGCGCTCCGGGGACCTCGGGGTCCCCGATTTCTTCCTCCAGCGATGCACGCAGTGCAAGCGCTGCACCGAGGAGTGCCCGTTCGGGACGCTGAACGAGGACGAGAAGGGGACGCCCCAGCTCAACCCGCTCCGCTGCCGCCGCTGCGGCATCTGCATGGGCGCCTGTCCCGAACGGATCATCTCGTTCCCGGACTACTCGGTGGACGGCGTCGCCAGCATGATCAAGGCGATGAGCGTTCCGGAGGAGTCCGAGGAGAAGCCCCGGATCGTCGCCCTCCTGTGCGAGAACGACGCGATTCCGGCTCTCGACGCCGCGGCCGCCCTGCGCAAGAGCTGGAACCCGTGGGTCCGCGTGATCCCGGTCCGCTGCCTCGGCTCCACGAACATCGTCTGGGTCGCCGACGCCCTCTCGCGGGGAATCGACGGCGTCATCCTCGTCGGCTGCAAGTCGGGCGACGACTACCAGTGTCATTACGTGCGCGGCTCCCAGCTCGCCCAGACCCGGCTCTCGAACGTCCAGGAGACGCTCAGCCGGCTCGCGCTCGAGCCGGAGCGGATCAGGGTCGTGGAGCTCGCCCACGACGAATTCGACCGCATTCCCGCGGTCCTCGATGCGTTCTCGAAGACGATCGAGGATCTCGGACCGAACCCGCTGAAGGGGTTCTGAGGGGAGCGCCATGTCGAGTCTTCCCGCGATCCTCCCCTCCGGGGAATTCCGGCAGGAGCTCGCGCGCCGCGGCGGCGCCACGGTCACGCGTTGTTACCAATGCGCCACGTGCTCGGCGGTTTGCGAGCTGGCGGACGAGAACGCGCCATTCCCGCGCCGCCAGATGCTCCTCGCCCAGTGGGGCCTCGAGTCGCAGCTCGCCGCCGACCCCGCCGTCTGGCTCTGTCACCAGTGCAACGACTGCACGGCGCGCTGCCCGCGGGACGCCCGTCCCGGCGACGTGCTGCAGGCCGTTCGGAGCCTGACGGTCGAGAAGCTCTCCTTCCCGGCCTCGCTCGGCCGGCTCGTCGGCCGGGCGGCCACGACCTGGCCGCTGCTCTTCGCGCTCCCGATCCTCTTCTGGATCGCCCTCCTTGCCGGAACCGGGCATCTGATCCTTCCCCCCGAGTTCCACGCGTACGAACAGCTCGTCCCGCACGCGTTCATCTACGGCGTCTTTTTCCCGGTGGCCGCGTGGGTCATGCTCGCGAGCTGGGTGAGCGGACGGCGGTTCTGGGCCGCGCTGGGTGCGGCGTCGCCGCGCTCCGGCACGTTCCTCGGGAATCTGGTGCCCGTTCTCGGCGAGATCGCGGGCCACAAGCGCTTCCGGTCCTGCAGCGCCGCGCGGCCGCGCTTCACGAGCCATTTTCTTCTCCTCTGGGGCTTCGTCGGCGCGGCGGTCACGTCCGCCCTCCTGATCGTCGGGATCTACGTCCAGAAGCTGCCGATGCCGCTTGCCCTCTCGCACCCGTACAAGATCCTCGGCAACCTCTCGGCGGTGCTGCTGGTCGTCGGGGGAACCCTGCTCGTCGTCACCCGGCTCGGAAACCGGGACGCGGCCGGCGCGTCGACGGCCTTCGACACGTACTTCCTCGGGATGGTGGTCCTCGTGATCGTCACGGGCGTCCTGAGCGAAGTCGCCCGATTCGCCTTTTCCACGGAGCTCGCCTTCGCCATCTACATCACGCACCTCGGCGTGGTTCTGAACCTCTTCCTCACCTTCCCCTACTCCAAGTTCGCCCATCTTCTCTACCGCTCCCTCGCCATGGTGCACGAGCGCATGGCCCGCGCGGCAGATCCGACCCACCCGTGAGATCCCCGGGAAAGGAGAACGATTCGATGTCCACACTCGTTCCGCCCCATGGCAGCCGAACCCTGAAGCCCCTTCTTCTGGAGGGCAAGGCCCTGCAGGAGGAAATCGCCAAGGCGCGTACGCTCAAGAAGGTCCCCATGACGAGCCGGGAGACCTCCGACCTCATCATGATGGGAATCGGGGCGTTCACACCGCTCCCGGGTTTCATGGGCTACGACGACTGGAAACGCTGCTGCGAGTCGTACCAGCTCCCGTCCCTCAAGAACCTCTTCTGGCCCATTCCGATCACGCTCTCGGCCGAGCCGTCGCTCGCCGACACGATCAAGATCGGCGACGAGGTCGCCCTTTGGGACACCGAGACCAACGAGCTCATGGGCACCATGAAGGTGACGGAGAAGTACGTCATCGACAAGGAGCTCGAGTGCAAGCAGGTGTTCCGCACCGTCGATCCGAAGCACCCGGGCGTCGAGAAGGTCCTCTCGCAGGCGCCGGTCAACCTGGCCGGGCCGGTGAAGGTCGTTTCCGAGTCGTATTACCCCGAGATGTTCAAGGGGATCTACCAGCGGCCCGCCGAGGCGCGAAAGCTCTTCGAGGACCGGAACTGGACCACGGTGGCCGCCCTGCAGCTTCGCAACCCGATGCACGGCTCCCACGCCTACCTCGCGTGGATCGGCATCGAGGTCTGCGACGGCGTCTACATCCACCAGCTCGTCGGCAAGCTCAAGGAAGGGGACATCCCCGCCGACGTGCGCGTACGGGCCATCGACGCCCTCGTCAACAAGTACTTCCGCAAGGAGCGCGTGATCCAGGGCGGCTACCCCATGGAGATGCGCTACGCCGGCCCGCGTGAGGCTCTCCTGCACGCCGTCTTCCGCCAGAACTACGGGTGCTCGCACCTGATCGTGGGCCGCGACCACGCCGGGGTCGGGGACTACTACGGCCCGTTCGACGCCCAGAAGATCTTCCACGAGATCCCGACCGACGCCCTCGTCCTGAAGCCCCTTCCCCTCGACTGGACCTTCTACTGCTACGAGTGCGGGACGATGGCCTCGATGAAGACCTGCCCCCACGAGAGCAAGGCCGTCATCGACGAGAACGGGAAGTACAAGGGAGGCGCCCGACTGCTTCTCTCCGGCACCCTCCTGCGCAAGCTCATGAGCGAAGGAAAGCCGGTCCCGGCCGAGTTCTCGAAGCCCGAGGTCATCGCGATCCTCAAGGAGTACTACGACAAGCTCGAGGACAAGGTGGAGATCAAGCTCCACGGCGCCGCGACGGGGGACGTCAAGAGGTAGAGCCGGACCGACAGGGAGGATTCTTTCGTATGGAAGGCACAAAAAAAGACTTCAAGATCAGTGAAGACTGGCTTGCCGTCGTCATCGGCCTGTTCATCTTCGTCCAGTCCCTCGGAACCTTCCTCGGCCTCGACCTTCTCGGTTGGGGGGTGACGACCGGCATCTGGACGAACCTGTCGAAGGCCCTGAAGCCCGCGTCTCCGACCTTCGCCGGCCTCGGAGGATTCGGCTCGCTCCTCATGACGTACGTCGCCCTCGCGGCCGTCATGACGCTGGGCGCCGCCGCGCTCAGGGCCGATCTCAAGAAGTTCTTCGTCGGCTTCTCCGTCGTCTTCTGGATCAGCTACGTCTGCTGGATGGCGGGGAGCTGGGCCAACATCGCGGTCACGACGAAGCCCGAAATGAAGAAGATGGGGATCAACTGGTCCCTCCAGCTGACCCAGGAGAGCGGATTCATCATCGCTCTCCTCGTCGGCCTCTTCCTCGGCAACTTCTTCCCCAAGTTCGTGGACTGGATCCGGGAAGGCATCCGGCCCGAGTGGTACATCAAGACCGCCATCGTCATCCTCGGCGCGTTCCTCGGGGTGACCGCGGCCGAGAAGCTCGGCCTCGCCTCGGCCGTCATGTTCCGCGGCCTCTGCGCGATCGTCGAGGCGTACCTCATCTACTGGGCCATCGTCTACTTCATCGCCCGTAAGTACTTCAAATTCAGCCGGGAGTGGGCGGCGCCGCTGGCTTCCGGAATCTCCATCTGCGGCGTCTCGGCGGCCATCGCCACGGGCGCCGCCATCAAGGCCCGTCCCATCGTCCCGATCATGGTCTCGTCTCTCGTCGTAATCTTCGCGATGGTCGAGCTTCTCGCGCTGCCCTTCTTCGCGGCGACTTTCCTGCACAGCCAGCCGATGGTCGCCGGCGCCTGGATGGGTCTCGCCGTCAAGACGGACGGAGCGGCCGTCGCCGCCGGGGCCGTCGCCGACTCCCTGATCAGAGCCAAGGCGCTCGCGATCGACGGCGTGAACTACCAGCCGGGCTGGATCATGGCCACCGCCACGACCGTCAAGGTCTTCATCGACGTCTTCATCGGCGTCTGGTCTTTCGTCCTCGCTATCGTCTGGTGCACGGTCATCGAGAAGAACACCTCCGAGAAGGTGACGGTTCGCCACATCTGGGATCGGTTCCCGAAGTTCGTCATCGGCTACATCATCACGTTCGGCGTCGTGATGGCGATCTGCATCCCCGCCTCGAAGCAGGTGGCGTCTCTCGACGCCCGGATCGGGGCTGCCACGAAGCAGGTCGCCGCCGCAGAGGCGAGGATCGCCGCGGGATCGACAGACGCTGCACTCAGCCAGGAAGTCGCCGGGAAGAAGGCGGAAATCGCGACCCTGAAGGCCCAGCAGGGCGTGCCGAAGGAAACCCTGAAGGCCGCCAAGGCCGGGGCCGGAGGCGCGAACGTCTTCCGGGCCATCTTCTTCACGATGACGTTCTTCGCGATCGGCGCGGTCTCGAACTTCCGGAAGCTCTGGGAGGAGGGGATCGGCCGCCTGGCCGCCGTCTACGTGATCGCGCTCTTCGGATTCATCATCTGGATCGGTTTGTTCATCTCGTGGATCTTCTTCCACGGAGTGATGCCGCCGCTGGCGAGCTGACGGAAGGAGAACGGAATGACCACGCAACCAGAGCCCAAAATTGCCGAAGAGCTCAAGCGGATGGAGTGGGAGCCCCTGCTCCCGGTGGAAAAGAAACTGATCGGATGGAGCATCGGCCTCGGCGTCGTCCTGCTCGGCATTCTGGTCTGGGTGAGCTACACGTTCTTTCCGGGAGGATGACGAAGTCCCGGCCGGTGCCGGGTTTTGAGTCACGTTCTTGCGTCTTTGCGGCCCCGCCCTCGCGGGGCCGCTTGTTTTGCCTCGCAAGTTCCAAGGGCTTCGCCCATGCAGCTGCATCAATGTGTGCCAATCACCGCCAGTACTACTTGACGAGTTGGAGTACTGGCACTAGGTTTGGCAGGTGAAGCTTGGGACACGTCCTCGCTACGCGCTCCGGCTGATGGTGGAGATCGCCCGGCTGGGCGGGCGGGACGCGCCCGTAAGCCTCACCGCGGTGGCGACCCGCAGCCGTCTCTCGCGCGGGTACCTCGAGCAGCTCGCGCTGGCGCTCAGGAATGCCGGGCTGCTCCGGGGAATCTGCGGCAAACAGGGAGGCTACCGTCTGGCCCGCGGCGCCGGGGAGATCACGGTCGGTGAGATCCTCGAGGCGACCACGGGTCCGGTCAACATCGTGGCGTGCGTCGGCGATCCCCTTTCGTGTCCGAGAGCCGAGTCCTGCGAGAGCCGCCCGATGTACGCCCTCATGAACCGGCGCATCCGCGAGGTGATCCACGCCTTCACCCTGGCCCAGATGCTGGAGCCCACGTGGGTCGCGTCGATGCAGAAAGGCACATTGCCCCGGCGCGGTCTGGACAGAGAGGGCGGCGTCACGGGAACGTAACAGCCGGGTTGCGTTTGTCGCGCGCCAATTGTCTCCGGGAGCGGGAGAGAGGCCGCAATTCCTGACAGGTCATCGAGGGCGGCAGACGAACGGAGACGGCACGAGGTTTGCGTTTAAGGAACGAGGCGCCGCCGAAGGTCTGCCGGAGGCCACATGACACAGCGAAGTGCAGTCGTCATCGATGACGAGCCGGATATCACCGCCTATCTCGGCACGCTTCTCCTGGATCACGGCTGGAGGGTCCGCACCGCCAACGGAGTCTCCCAGGGGCTCGAACTCCTGGCCGCCGAGCGCCCCGACGCGGTCCTCCTCGACCTGATGATGCCGGATCAGGGGGGGCTCACCGCACTCGTCGCGATCCGGAAGGACCCCTCCCTCGCAGGTTTGCCCGTCATCATCGTGAGCGGCATCCAGGAGAAGCTGACCTCCGACTACCACGCGTTTCTCGCTCGCGCCAAGCACCACAGGCCCGACGCCTACCTGGACAAGCCGGTCAACCCCAAGGAGTTGCTCAAGACCCTGGACACGCTGGTCGCCGCCACGGTCTGAGCCGCCTCTTCGAAAGGAATCGCGGCGAAGCCGATGCCGATCGTCTTCATCTGTAGCGTCCCGTTCGGCGGGGGAAAGCGGCTCGCGCAGAGCCTGGCCGCGAAGCTCGGTTACGCCTTCCTGAGCCGCGAGGACGTGGTGGCGAAGGCCAACGAGTGCGGGATCCCCGTCGGCAAGCTCGAGGTTGCGATGGTGAAGAAGCCGGCGGTGCGCGAACGCCTCGCCCGGCTCCAGCAGCGGTACCTCGCGGTGGCGACGGACACGATCTGCGAAAAGGCGGCCGAGGGAGATCTCGTCTACTACGGCCGGGCCGGTCATTTTCTTCTTCCCGGCGTGTCGCACGTCCTGCGCGTCCGCGTGATCCCGGAGCAGACCCAGCGTCTCGAGGCCGCGATGGCCCAGACAAAGCTCTCGCGCGAGAAGGCCGAGGTTTTCCTCTCGGCGATCGACGAGGACATCCGGGCCTGGGTTCGTTTCGTCCACGGCGCCGACATGGACGACCTGAAGCGGTACGACTTCGTCGTCAACCTCGAGAACGTCGGCCTCGAGAACGCGGCGACGGCGCTCTGCGGCATCGCGGACCTGCCGGACTTCAAGCCCACGCCCGTCAGCCGCCGCGCGATGGAGGAGCTCCTCCTGCAGGCCCGGGCGCGGATCCGGCTCGCCCTCGACGAGCGGACGGCCGACGCCGACCTCACCGTCCGTTCCAGCGACGGCGTCGTGACGATCAGCTACATGCCCCGTCAGGGTTCGATCGCGTCCGCGATTCCCGAGGTTCTCCACGACCTGCCGGGTTGCCGGGAACTCCGCTGCACGGTCGCGAGCACGAACATTCTCTGGATCCAGGAGGAGTTCCGGCCCGACGCCGGGGCGCTCTCCCAGATCAACGAGCTGGCCCGGCGCTGGGGGGCGGCCGTGGAGTTGATCCGCTACCGGCCCGAGGGAGACGGGGAGACGCCCGCCTCCCGGCCGGAGTCGGCGCCGCGCGTGACGGCGGCCGACGGCGGCGTCGAGGACGACGTCGTCGAGACCGTCTCTCCGGCCGAGAGCGCCTTCCGGGAGACGCTGGAGCAACTCGTCCACGAGGGACGCTCCGGCGGCAGCCAGACCGTCGCCGGGAGCCCCGACCGGCTCCTCGCCGCCGTGCGTCCCGACATCAGCTACAGCCTCGTCGTTCTCGGCGAGGTTTTTCTCGACAAGCCGCCGGCGGCCCGGATGCGGATGGGGCGCGACCTGGGGAACTTCCTCGCCGGCAGGCTGAAGTCGCCCGTCATCGGCACCGCCGAGCTCTCGGCGAAGCTGCGCTTCGGCGCCGGCCAGGTCGCGGGGATCGCGGCCGCGCTGGTCGCGCTCGTCGTCCTCTATGCGCTCATCTTCACGCATCAGGGACCGCTCCTCGACCTCCTGGGCGGCGCCTCCCACAGGGCGCGGCCCTGGGTGGCGCCGCTCGTCGTCGCCCTGATCGCTCCGCTCGTCGCCGGGCTCTACGGACTGGTCGCTTCGGCGCTCCTGAGACTCATCCGGCTGGAGTAGACGCGTGCGCGGCGTCTCCCGCCCCGGCTCCCGGAAGGAGAGGTGACATGCCTCCGGTCTTCAGCGAGATTTTCGTTCCGATCACCTGGGCGACGGGAATCCTCGTCGTCCTGCTCGGGTTCATCGGCGGCGTCCTCTCCGGGTTCATCGGCAGCGGCGGTGCCTTCTTCATGACGCCGGGGATGATGAACCTCGGCGTCTCGGGGGTCGTGTCGGTCGGGAGCAACATCACGCACAAGTTCGGGAAGGCACTCGTCGGGGCGCGCAAACACGCCCAGATGGGCAACGTCGACAAGCGACTCGCGATGTACCTGCTCGCCACGGCGCTGGTCGGGATCCGGCTGGCCGTCTGGATCAACAGCCTTCTGTTCGCGAAGGGCGACAGCCACGGAGCCGGCAAGGGCGCCGCGTCGGATCTCTACATCAGCGCGATCTTCATCGGGGTCCTGACGTTCGTCGCGATCTCGATGCTCCGCGATGCCCTCCGGCCGGCTACGGAGGGCCAGGGGCCTTCGCGCGCGATCACGGATTTCCTCGGACGATTCGCCCTGAAACCCATCGTGAAGTTCCCCGTGTCGGACGTGGAGGTCTCGCTCTGGGTCCTGCTCCCGGTCGGCCTCGCCACGGGGTACCTGGCCGGGACCATCGGCGTGGGCGGCTTCGTCGGGGTCCCCGCGATGATCTACATCTTCGGCGTCCCGACCGCCGTGGCCGCCGGGACGGAGCTCTACCTCGCGATCTTCATGGGCGCCTTCGGGGCGATCAACTACGCGTTCGAAGGCTACGTCGATCTCCGCCTGACATGCCTGCTCTTTCTCGGCTCCCTCGTCGGCGTCTACATCGGCGCCTACGGCGTCAAGGTCGTGAGCGAGAGATACATCCGGCTCTCGACGGGGTACATCATCCTGATCTGCGTCCTCTCGCGCGCGATCGCCGTTCCCGTCTACCTCGGTGAGCTCGGGTGGGTCCGGTTCGATCCGGTCTGGAATCTCTGGCTCAACCGCGGCAGCACGATCCTGCTCTTCGCGGCCGGCATCGGCGGCGCCGGAGCGGTTCTCCTTCAGGTCGCGAGGGCCCACATCGAGCGGCAGCGGATTCAGACGACGCTTCTCGTCCGGCGGCCGGCCGTCGAGAGCTAGGAGGGGGCGAACATGGAAAGACGACTCCAGGTCCTCGTCCTCGACGACGAGCCGATCGTCGGCAAGCGGCTGCAGCCGGCGCTCGCCAAGGTCGGATGCGACGTGGAGGTGTTCGAGGCTCCCCGGCTCGCGCTCGAGAGAATCGAGAGCAAGCCGTTCGACGTCGTCGTGACGGACATCCGGATGGACGAGATCGACGGGATCGAGGTCCTCGAGAAGGTCCTGACGCGCTGGCCCGAGACCCGGGTCATCATGATCACGGGCTACGCGACCGTCGAGGTCGCCCGCGAGGCGATCGCGAAGGGGGCCTTCGACTTCATCGCCAAGCCGTTCAAGCCGCAGGAGCTGCGTGACGTCATCGCCAAGGCGGCGGAGGCGCTCGGATTCACGGGCATCGACCGGGCCGTCATGACGGATTCTCCGTAACGGGCACCATGCCGGAGGAGAACGGGCGGAACGCCGCGGCGGCCCCGGACGCCTTCGGCGTCGACAGGGCCTTCCTCGGACGGCCGACGATCGGCATCCGGGCCCGCCTGAGCATCGGCTTTCTCTCCTTCGTCGTCTTCGCGGTCGCGGTGACGATCGGCGCCTGGATCCTGATCGGCCGGCTGGAGACGGGCCTCCGCTTTCTCGAGGCCGCCGACCGGTACACGATGGAGATCCAGCAGACGAGACGCTACGAGAAGAACTACTTTCTCTACGGCACCAGCCTCGCGGAGGTGCAGGACCACCTTTCGGACGCGCGGCGCCTGCTCACCGCCGCCGAGCCAGACGCCGCCCGCGTCCTGACGCCGAGCGAGCTGACCCGGATGCGCGCCCACCTGGACCGCTACGAGTCGCTGATCACGCGGCTTCTCTCCATCCAGAGCGGGCGGACTTCCGCGGACCCGGCGGAAAAGACGGCCATCGAGACGGAGCTGAGGGACCACGGCTCGCAAATGGTCGCGTTTGCCATCGAGCTCGCCGACAAGGAACGCGGCAGCGTCAACGCCACCCTCGCCCTCTTCAAGCGCCTGCCCGTGGCCTTCCTCGCCTTCCTGCTCGTCTTCTCGGTCTTCGTCGCCAACGTCCTCGCCCGCCAGATCGTCGGGCCGCTCTCCCGCCTCGCGGCCACCACGCAGCGGATCGCGGGCGGGGACTTCACGCCCCTCACGCCCTGGCGCTGGTACCGCGACGAGTTCTCCAACTTCGCCCTCGCCCTCAACACGATGATGCGCGAGCTCGCGCACCGGCAGGATGTCCTCGTCCAGTCCCACAAGCTCTCCGCCATCGGCACGCTGACGTCCGGGGTGGCCCACGAGCTGAACAACCCGATCAACAACATCACGCTGACGGCCGAGATGCTGAAGGAGGACTACCGCGCCCTGAGCGACGGCGAGAGGCTCGGCATGGTCGACGACCTCGTGGCGCAGGCCGAGCGGGCCCAGAAGATCGTCCGAAACCTCCTCGACTTCGCACGGGAGAGCGAGATCAAGACCGAGAAGCTGGATCTCGCGACGGTCCTCGAGGGCGCGACGAGTCTCGCGGCCAACCAGATCAGGCTCTCCGGCGCCCGGATCACGCTCGACGTGGCGCCCAACCTCCCCCCGATCCACGGCGACAAGCACTCGCTGATCCAGGTCTTCGTCAACCTGCTGCTCAATGCCGTCGACGCCATGGCGAAAGGGGGCCGCGTGAGGATCGTCGCGGACGGCAAGCACGACACGGGCTGGGTGCAGGTGACCGTGGCGGATGACGGTCAGGGGATTCCCCCCGAGGCCCTCCCCCGCATCTTCGACCCCTTCTTCACGACCAAGCCGAGGGGGAAGGGAACGGGCCTCGGCCTTTCCGTGAGCCTCGGGATCGTCCGGCAGCACGGCGGCGACATCCGCGTCGAGAGCGAGATCGGGAAGGGGACGACGGTGACCGTCCTCCTCCCGGCCGCGATGATCCCCGAGCTGCCCGGGGCCGGGCCGGACACCGCTACCCCCGCTTCGAGGACTTCACGACCAGCTTGACGAGCTCCTGGATCTTGAAGGGTTTCGGGATGAAGTGGGCCGCGCCGAATGCGTCGGCCTCGTGGCTGGCCTCGATGGAGGCGTAACCGGTGATCACGATGACCTTCGTCTGCGGCGCGTTCTCCGCGACGAACCGCAGGACGTCCATCCCGCTCGGCCCCCGCATCCTGACGTCCGTCACGAGCACGGCGAACGTCTTCTCCTTGAGCCTCTCGAGGGCCGCACTCGAGTCGGTGAAGACCTCGACGCGGAAGCCCTCCTTCTCGAGGGCCGGCCAAAGCCGATCTCCGACGATCGGCTCGTCGTCGAGGACCATGACGTCCTTCTTCTCCGCCATCATTCCCTCCCCGTGCACGAGCCGGGAGCCGCGGCTCAGGATGCTCCGAGATCCAGGAGTCCGGCGTCGGTCGCCAGCAGCGTGTCGAGCGTCCGGACCCGCCGGTGGCTCCTCAGGTAACCCCGGAATCCGCCCGTGATGAACACGAGGCTCGCGACAACCAGCCCGAGGTCGAAGAGGCTCCACCAGGAGACTCCGAAATAGCGAAACATCACGATGCCGAACGTGAGCAGGGCCAGACCCGTGCGCACGAAGGCCAGGTACGTCCGCTCCCGCGCCAGCTCGCTGCGCTGCAGCGAGAGCTGCGTGCGGGTCCGGGCCCGCACCGTTCGCAGCGTGGCGAGATCATTCCTCTTCTCCGCCAGCTCCGTCCGGTGCACCGAGTAACCGGTACGCTCGGCGGCGAGGCGGCTCCGGTCGCGCGCGAGGTCCGTGCGGTTCGAGGCGAGCGCCGTGCGCTCCTGCGCCAGTCCCGTCCGCTCCTCGGCCATGGTCGTCCGCTTCTGCGCCAGGCCCGTTCTCCCCTCCGCGAGGGAGGTGCGGCGGCGCGCCATCTCGGTTCGCGCGACCCCGAGGTCGGTCCTCTGCCCGGCGAGGGTCGTGCTCTCACGGGCGAGCTCCGTGCGGATGTTGGCGAGCTCGGTGCTGCGCGTGGAGAGCCGCGTCTGCTCACGCGTGAGGGCCGTCCGCTCCTGGGCCATGGCGGTCTGCTTCTCGGTGTGTCCCGCCGTGCTGGACGTGAAGGACAGCAGCTGGTCTTCGGTCTGGCTCGTGTGCCGGAGGAGCTCGTTGCGGGCCGTGGCGAGGTCGACGAGCGCCTCCCGGGAGGCCCTCGATCGCGCAAAGGACGCCTTCAGGAAATCGAGCACGGCGTGATCGGACGCATTGGCTGTTTCTGGCATGGGGAACTCCCGTCGTTCGGCCGGGCCGGATTCAGGGCACCGTCTCGAAGCTGGAGACGCAGCCCGGTTGGTAATCGACCTCGCTCACGCCGGGGACGCCGCGGACCACCTCGAGAACGTCCGCAAGCGGACGATCCTCGAGGAACGGCCCCTCCAGAAGGACGTTGCCGTTCCGTGAGCGGGCCCCGATCTCCCAGGAGAGCGTGCGCGGGTCGCTCACGAGCGCCGCCTCGACACTGGCCGCGATGAAGAGATCCTGGAGCGCCTTCGCGGCCTCCGGCGTCGGCTTGAAGATCCGCTCCTTGAGACCCTCCGCGATCATCGTGCAGATCGCCTCCAGCGACATCCTGTCGAGCAGGAAGCAGACGTCGTAAAGGTTCGGATCCCGGATGTCGTGTCCGTACATGAAGCGGCTCCAGCGGACACGCTCTTCGTCTTCTCGCAGGACGGCTTCGCGAGCCTCCTCCTCGTTGAGATTGAGCCGGCGGACGGCGTTCTTGACCCGGAGGGACATCGGGGCGTTGATGCGAACCCGCAGGCAGCAGGGCACGGTCGGCACGAGGAGGTGGCTCGCGTACCCGGCATAGACGACGTTGCCCTCCCGGATGAAACCGAGCAGGGCCCGTCGCATCAGGACGATGTACGGGCGGCGGAGCTGTCCGAACTGGTCGTACGCGCGCGTCGCGTGGTCGAGGCTCGCCCGGACCTTCATCGCGTGCGCGCCCTGGGCATCGACCACGCTGATGAGGTCTTCGCGACTCACGTAGCGCAGAGACAGGCGCTCGGCCAGACAATGGGCCAACGCCTCGCCGCCCGACATGGTGCCGCGTGAAATGAGGACAGACGACAAACGTCCCCCCCGAGCTCCACGTGAGAAAGCAAGGTCGCTGCCAGACGCGCAGGACGGGACCCCGGGGACGAACGCCGAAAAAAGCGGGCCGCCATCGAAGGGAGCGTTCCCTTGACGGCGCGAGGTCCGTAACAGGGGCGGAGCGCCGTAACCTGAAGGTAACGGCACGCAACGGATTCAGCCGGCCAGGGCCGTACGCTACGATCGAGTTTCCTCCGGGAAAGGCGGCGCCTCATCGCGCCCGGGAGACGGACCAATGTCGTGGTTGAGCCGGGTGCTTCGGCCGAACAGCGAAGGCGAAGCCCTCACCCTCCAGAAGCTCCGCGTGACGCGATTGCGCCAGCTCCTCGGGAACTACGAGGCGTTTCAGGCCCTTCGCGACGACGCGGCGGAGAAGCAGGGCGGCGACTTCATCCTCGACCGGCAGTACGTCATCGCGCTCGTCGAGCGGGTGTGCGAGCTGACCGACGCCGTGCTGTTCGACCTCGACGTGATCACCTCCAGCCGGAACCCGGCATTCGAGGACGCCGCGGAGCGGCTGCGGGCCGGCTTGCGGGGCCTCCTCGCCGGGCGATCCCGTGACTCGTCAGTTCCGCACGACCCGCCGGACGCGCCCGGACCCGCCGAGGAGGAGGAATACCGCCTTCTGCGATCCGTCCGGCAGGCCGCGTTCCCGTTGACTCTCCCCGAAGAGCCCGAGCCCTCCCCCGCCGAGAGCCGGACGCTCCACGACCTCGTGCGTCTCGCCGTGCGCCGCGCCCGGAACGCAGTCGACGAGTTGCCGAAGATCCAGCCCTCGGGCGCGCCGTCGCTCGCGAGGAGCACGCGCGAGCCGGAGGCGACACGCGAGGGGGACCGGCTGCGGCACCGCTACCGCGTCCTCAGGCGCCTCCTCGCGGCCAACAGCGAAATGCTCGAGCTGATGGGCGACCTCGAGGCCGACCTCGCGTCCCTCGACCCCGGCGAGCCCGGCATCGGCCGGCGGGTGGAGCGGCTCCTCGACGGCTCCCTGCTTCTGGCCGAGAACCTCAACGTCCTGACCGGCGACGCCCACCGCGCGCTCTACGGCGCGCACGCCCAGATCGAGGAGTCCGTCCGCTCGACCCTGCGCTCCTTTCCGGATCCGGCCACGCGCCCGCTCATGGTTCCTCTCGACGAGGCCGGCGTCGAGCGGGCGCGCGAGGTCGGCGGCAAGGCGGCGAACCTCGGGTCGTTGCGCGCGGCGATGCCGGGAGTCGTTCCGGCGGGCTTCGTCCTCACGACCGGGGCCACGCGTCTCTTCCTGATGGAGAACAACCTCCACGAGCCGGTTTCCAGGCTTCTCAGGGACCTGAGCCTGATGACGGGCCGCGGCCTCTTCAAGGAGCGCACAGCCGCGATCCGCGGGCTGATCGACGCCAGCCCGGTGCCCCCGCGCGTGGCCGAGGCGTTCGCCGCCGGAATCCGGCTCTTCGGCGAAGATCCGCCGTCGCGCTGGGCCGTCCGGTCGAGCGCGGTCGGCGAGGACGGCCCGATGAGTTTTGCCGGGCAGTTCGAGACGGTCCTCGGCGTCCCGGCGGATCGCCTCGGTTCCGCGTACCGGTCCGTGCTCGCCAGCCGTTACAACGACCACGCCGTGCTCTACCGGATCGCGGGCGGCCTCCCGGAGGTCGACACTCCGATGGCCGTCCTCGTGATGCCGATGCTCGACGCGCGCGCCGCCGGCGTTCTCTACACGCGGGACCCGACCGACTCGTCGGCCGACCGGATGCTGATCGACGCCGTCGCGGGGCTGGCCGACGCGATGGTGCGCGGCGACGAGGCGGCGTCGAGCGTCTTCGCGCGGCGCAGCCGGCCCGGCGAGATCGAGGCGCGGCCCGAGAGCGCGACGTCCACGCCGGACCGCGCGGTGCCTGCCGGATTCCCGCTTGCTCCCGGCGAGATCCGCGCCCTCGTCGAGCTCGGCCTGCGCCTGGAGGAGCACGCCGGGCCGTCCCTCGACGTCGAGTGGGTCCTGACTCGCGGAGGAGCCTTCCAGGTCGTGCAGTGCCGGCCCCTCCGCGCCGTGGCGAACGCGTCGAGCCCGTCGCCTCCCCAGGATCCCTCCCGCGCCTTGGCGAGAGGCGGCATGACGATCTTCCCCGGGCGCGCCGTGGGCCCCGCGTACCTCGCGCGCACGGTGGACGAGCTCCTGACGGCACCGGACGGGGCCGTGCTGGTCCTTCCCCAGGCCGGACCGGAGCTCGCGGCCGTGCTGCCTCGTGCGGCCGGTGTGATCGCCGAGCAGGGCAATTCGGCCGGCCACGCGGCGGCGCTCATCCGCGAGCTCGCCGTGCCCTCCCTGTTCGGGGTCCCCGACGCCGCGAGGCTTCTGGGCCGCGCCTCGAGCCTGAGCCTCGACGCGACGCAGCGCCTCGTCTTCGAGGGCGCGCTGTGGCCGGACGCCCTCGAGCGGACGCGCAGCCGCATTCGCCATCGTCCCGTCCGAAGTCTCGCAAACCCTCTCGTGGAGCGGGTGCTCGCGCTGAACCTGACGAACCCCCAGGCCGTCACGTTTCGCGCCCGGGCGTGCCGATCGGTGCACGACATCGTCCGCTTCAGCCACGAGAAGGCCGTCGCCGCGATGTTCGACCTCACCGACGAAGTGGACCGGAGGGGCTGGAGCCGGGTGTGCCGGCTCGAGACGTCCGTGCCCCTGCGTCTCTCCGTCCTCGACCTCGGCGCGACGCTCCCGCCCGAGGCCCGGAAGCGCGGAGCCGTCCGGCCGGACGAGATCGCCTCGCCCCCGTTCCAGGCGCTCTGGCGGGGGATGACCCGCCCCGGGACCAGCTGGGCGGGCCGCACCCACGTCAGCGTGGGCGGTTTTCTGTCCGTGCTCGCCTCGTCCGCCGCCGACCCGGGCGTCGGCGCGCGCGCCCTCGGGGAGCGCAGCTACGTCATGGTCGCGCCGGACTACCTCAACCTGAACGCGCGGCTCGCGTACCACTTCGCCATGGTGGACGCCTTCGTCTCGCCGGCGCCCGAGAACAACTTCGTCAACTTCCGTTTCCGCGGCGGCGCCGCGGGGGCCGACCGGCGCGACCTGAGAGCGCGCTTCCTGTCGGACGTGCTCCGGCGTTCCGGTTTCGGGGTGGACCGCCGGGGCGATCTCGTGACCGCGTGGCTCCGCCGCCATCCCCGTGGAGCGTCCGAGGAGGGGCTCGCCACGCTGGGCGCCCTGATGGCCTGCGCCCGCCAGCTCGACATGCTCACGCACGACGAGGCCTCGGTCCGCCATTTCGTCGAGCGTTTCGTGGCGGGCGATTACGCCGCTTTTTCCTGACGCGCGGGGCTGCGTCCCGGCACGGTCCCGCCCCGTCGCCGTGATAACGTCTTTTCGCGATGCGTCCCGACGAGCGCTCCGCCGTTGCGCTCCTGCCCCACGCTCTGTCCGGCGAGGCCGAAGGGTTTCACACCGCCATGGCCCATCTTTACCGCGGGGAGATGCAGCGGATGACGGTCTGGCGGAGCCGGCTCGACACGACGAGCAACTGGGCGATCCTCCTGACGACCGGGATGACGACCTTCACGCTCGGCTCGACGGCGATCCCGCACTACATCCTGCTCCTGTGCCTGGCGCTCATCGGGATGTGCATCGTGATCGAGGCGCGCCGCTACCGGCTCATGCTGCACAGCAAGTGGCGCGTCCACGTCCTCGAGGCGAACTACTTCGGCCACCAGATCCTCCCGGACGAGCCGCTGCCGGACCCCCGCTGGCGCGAACGTCTCGCCGAGGACCTGAGACACCCGATCCTGCGGACGAGCTTGCTGATGGCCTTCCGGCTCCGACTGCGCCGCAATTACCTGATGCTCGTTTATTTCATCAGCGCGGTCTGGCTGACGAAGGTCTTTCTTCATCCGGTCGGCGCCAGGACGGTGTACGAGTTCCACGGACGGCTCGCGGTGGGAGAGATGATCGCGAGCTGGTTCGTCGCGATCACCGCCACTCTTTTCGTCGTGACGTGCACGGCGCTGGCCGCCCTGTCTCCGAGCGAAGAAGCGATGGGAGACGAGCCGTCCACCTGACAGGGATTCCCGCGGAGGTTTCGCCGGCAGGTTAAAGAGACCGGGCGTCCGGAGCGGCGTTTCCATTCCGTGACAGCGTGAGCGGAATCGGTAACACGGAGGATGCCGGAGCCCGCGCTCGTGCCCGGCCGGGAGGGTATCGACTTTGCGTCCGGCCCGGCCGGGGAGTCTTGCATGTCGATCGTCACCGTTTCCCGTGGGACCATGAGCGGCGGGAAGGCGCTCGCCGAATGCGCGGCGAGGGCGCTGGGGTCTCCGTGTCTCGCCCGCGAGGTGCTCGTGTCCGCCGCGACCGCGCTGGGGGTGTCCGAGGAGTTTCTCAAGGAGAGGATGGAGCGAGCGCCCGGCCTCTGGGAGAGGCTCGGGGTCGAGCGCAAGACCTACGTCCTCGCGGTTCAGGCGGCTCTCGCCGAGCACGTGTTGAACGGGAACGCCGTCTACCACGGTCTCGCGGGCCACCTCCTCCTGAGGGACATCCCGCAGGTCCTTCGCCTGCGCCTCATCGCGCCGCTCGAGACGCGGGTCCGTGCCGTGATGGAACAACGCGGGATGACGCGCGACGCCGCCGAGCGGTTCATCGCGGAGATCGACCAGCACCGCGTGCGGTGGACCCGTTTCCTGTACGGCGCCGACCTCGAGGATCCCCGTCTCTACGACGTCGTGATCAACCTGGACAAGACGTCCATGGAATCCGCGTGCGCTCTCGTCGTGACGATGGCGCGGCGGCCCGAGTTCACCATCGACGAGACCGCGCGTGCGGGCCTCGCCGACTTCGCGCTCGCCAGCAGGGTCCGCCTTGCCCTCGCGATTCAGCCGGCGAGCCGCGGCCTCGATCTGGAGGTGACCGCGCGATCGGGCGTCGTGACACTCGCCGGCAAGGTCCCCAAGCCCGACATGCTGACGCACGCCAGCGACCGGTGGATCGGCGAGCTGCGAAGGGTCGCGGAGGGGGTCGAAGGAGTCAAGACCGTCGTCCTCGACGTGAACCTCGTCAACGCGTATTCCTGAGGGGGCACGAATGGACTTTCTCGGCTGGCTCCAGAATCTGGGAAACGACGCGAGCCCGGCGCCCGGGTTTCAGGCCCAGCCGCTCTATCTCGCGGTCTCGATCGCGCTCCCCGTGGCGATGGGCCTTTTCGTGGGCTTTGCCCTGCGGCTCCTGGAGCGGATCTTCGACGTCGAGCTCGGCAAGCGGGGAGTCCACTGATGGACGCCGGCAGCTTTCTGCTCTCGGCGCACTCCTTCCCGTTTCTGGCGTTCTTCGGCCTCGTGATCGGCGGACTCGGCGGGTTCTTCGGCGTGGGCGGCGGTTTCCTCATGGTCCCGATGCTGAACGTCGTCTTCGGCGTCCCGTACAACATCGCCGTCGGGTCGGACCTGGGCCAGATGTGCGGAATGTCCACCGCCGCGACGGTGCGCCACTCGCGTTTCGGGAACATCGACTTCAAGCTGGGCACCCTGATGATCGTCGGGACCGCGACCGGGGTCGAGCTCGGCGCCCAGATCCTCGAGCTGCTCAAGAGGGTCGGCACGCTCTCCGTCTTCGGGCGGGAGATCGACACGATGACCGTCGTGATGAGCCTCGTCTACGCGCTCCTGCTCGTCTTCCTCGGCCAGGCCATGGTGCGCGAGTCGCTGCGCACGATGCGGCGCGCCGCGGGGCAGGTGCAACTCGGTGCCGAGACGCCCGCGCCGCCCGCCGTCGTGAGGCTCCGGACCGTGAAGCTCTGGCCGATGGTCAGCCTGCCGGCGTCGGGGATCGAGTCGATCTCCCTCTGGATCATTCTCGGAATCGGTTTCGTGACCGGGGTCCTCTCCGGAATGCTGGGCGTGGGCGGCGGCTTCATCCGGATGCCCGCGCTCGTCTACATCCTCGGCTGCCCGACGGTCGTGGCGGTGGGAACCGACCTCTTCGAGATCATGTTCAGCTCCGCGTACGGCGTCCTGACGCACGCCCACAAGGGAAACGTGCATCTCGTGCTCGTTCTCGCGCTCCTCGTCGGGACCACGGTCGGGGCCCAGATCGGGGCCTCTTACACGCGCCGGGCGGGCGGACCCTGGGTCCGCTTCGGCTTTGGCTGTCTCGCCTTCATCGGCGTGATCATGGTCGCGATCAAGCTCTACTCGAAGCTCTTCCACTAGGACGATGGGCGGGTTCTGGTCCCGCATCGCCCGCTCCCTTCCGCCCCGGAGGCGCCGGCCGCTCTGCCCCTCTGCGCCGGAGAGATTCGAACGTTTCCGGACGATCGGTGCGGCCAACGACGCGTTCCTCGCCGAGCTCGCGCGATGCCAGGAGACGGCCACGCGAGAATCCGCGCTCCGCCTCGGGGCCGTCGCCGAGGCTTACGACACCCTCTCGACCTCCGCGGGCACCATGGTGCGCGCCCTGATGGAGATGTGCCCGGAGCGGTATGCCGACCTCGCGCGGCGCTTCGAGGTCCTCGATCGCGAGCTGGCGACGGAGGCGCTTCGGGCCCGGCCCGTCCAGTTCGGCCCGCTGGTCGTCTGGCCGGACGACCCCGAGGCCTGCCTGCCCGGCGTCGTGGGATCCAAGGCCGCGCGACTCGCAGAGCTCGCCGTCGCGCGCGAGCACGACGTCTCGCCTTTCTTCGCCGTCACGACGCACGCGTTTCACCTTTTCATGGAGGCGAGCGGAATCCGGGACGCCGTCGACGAGGCTCGGGCCACGACGGACCTGAACGACGCCGCGAGTCTGTCGCGCTTTTCCGGGCGAGCTTCCGCCGCGGTCCTCGATGCGCCCCTGCCCGCTCCGCTCGGGGCGGAGATCGAGAAGGCCATGCGCGCGATCGCGGAGAGAGCCGGCGGCGCGGTCAGGGTCGCCGTCCGCTCCTCGGCCGTGGTGGAGGACGGTCCATCGTCTTTCGCGGGCCAGTTCGAGTCCGTTCTCGACGTTCCGCCAGCCGGTGTTCCCGCCGCCTACCGGCAGGTCGTCGCGAGCAAGTTCCGGGTCGAGGCCCTCCGGTACGCTCTCGCGCGCGGCTTCGTCGACGAGAACGTGACGATGCCGGTCCTCATCATGGCCATGGTGGTCCCCAAGGCGAGCGGAATTGCCTATTCACGGAACCCGGGCGACCTCTCGTACGCCACGATCACGGCCGTTCCCGGCCTGGCGCAGACGATCGCGGACGGCCGCGGGATTCCCGACATCTACCAGGTCGCGGACGCGGAGCCGCCCCGCCTCGAGGAGGTCGTCCCCGGCTCGCGCCCGCCGATGCTTCGCGGAGCCCCCGAAGCAGGGCCCGGGGACGTGCCGGAGGACGGCAGTCCCGGTCGCGGGCTCGCCCTGGACGAGGCGGAGGCGCTCCGAGTCGCGCGGCTGGCCTGGAGCCTCGAGAAGCGCTTCGGAGAAGCCCAGGACGTCGAGTGGGCTCTCGACCGGCTTGGACGCTTGTACGTGGTGCAGACCCGTCCGCTCCACATTCCCGCCGCGACACGCGCCGCCGGACAGGACCGGATTCCCGTGGGCGCCCGCGTGCTCGTGCGCGGCGGATCGCGCGCGAGTGGAGGCGTCGCGGCCGGGCCGGTCGTGCGGCTGGCGGATTCCACGTCGCCCGGCGACGTTCCGGACGGCTGCATCCTGGTCGTGCCCACGACCTCCCCGCGGCTGGCAGCCGTCATGGGCTCGGTGGCCGGCATCATCGCCAGCACGGGGAGCGAGACGGGCCACATGGCGACGGTCGCACGGGAGTTCGGCGTGCCGTGCCTCGTCGGAGCCGGGACGTCGACCGCGTCGCTCGCGGAAGGGTCGATCGTGACCCTGGACGCCGATTCCAGGATGGTCTTCGAGGGTGTCGTGGCCGAGCGGGTCCGCAAGGTGCCACGGGAAAAGGCGCCGGGCCGTCGCGACCCGATCCGCGAGAACCTCCTGCGGCTCGTCGAGCGCGTGTCTCCCCTCACGCTCACCGACCCCGAGTCGGCCTCCTTCGACGCGGAACACTGCGTCACTCTTCACGACGTCGCGCGCTTCGTCCACCAGCGCGCCATGGCCGAGATGTTCGCCGTCGAGGGGCTCACGCTCTCCGAAAAGCGCACCAGTCGGAGGCTGAACTGGCCGAGGCCCATGGAGGTCCTCGTGCTCGACCTCGGGGGCGCGGTCGTTCCGCGGGCGCGCCGCATGGTCTCGCTCGACGAGCTGACCTCGCTTCCGTTCGCGGCGCTCCTCGAAGGGATGATGGACTCGCGGCTCCGCTGGGCCGGACCCGTCGGGTTCGACCTCCGGGGATTCGTCTCCGTGGTCGTTCGGAGCGCCGCCGACGACCAGCGTTACGGCGAGCCGAGCTACGCGCTGTGCTCGTCCGACTACGTGCACTTCGCCTCCCGCCTCGCGTACCACTTCGCCACGGTGGAGGCGATCTGCGGGGCGTCGGTCAACGAGAACTACGCCCGGTTCCGCTTCCACGGTGGCGCGGCCGTGGCCGAGCGACGTGAGTGGCGTGCGAGCTTTCTTGCCCACGTCCTCGGGCAGAACGGGTTCGACGTGCGCCAGACGGGCGACCGGGTGGATGCGATTCTCCCGAAGCGGCCACGGGAGGAGCTCGAGGACGCCCTCGTCATGCTGGGGCGGCTGATGGTGGCCTCCCGGCATCTGGACATGGTGATCGAAAGCCCCGCGGTCGCCGTCGCCCTGGCGCAGGCCTTCCTGTCCGGCGACTACGGCTTCGAGCTGGTCCGGACGCGCGCAGGACGGTAATGGGATTCCTCGAATCGATTCTCGGTGGCGGCAGCACCTCGGCGGGAGACACTCTGCGCCGCAAGTACACCGGCTTCCGACGGCTTCTCGCAACCAACAACGAAATCCTCGAGCTGATCGCCGACCTCGAGGGGGCGCTGGCCGACGGCCACCGGATCGCGAACGAGGAGCTCCGTTCCATCGCCCGGGCCGTCAGCGAGCGGACCTTTCTGATGGTGGACGACCTCAACATCGTCGCGGACGGCCGGTACCGATCGCTTCGGGGAAACGTGGAGCGGATCGCCGCGAGTCTGGAGGAGACGCTCCTCACCGTGCAGGGGACTCCGGTCACGGCGGCCTGCATCCCGCTCGAGAAAATCGACCGTGGAATGGCCGACGTCGTGGGCGGAAAGGCCGCCAATCTCGGCGAGGTCCTGAATGTCCTTGGCCTGCCCGTGCCGCCCGGGTTCGCGATCACGGCGTTCGCCTACCGCTCGTTCGTGGCCGGGGCCGGCATCCAGGAACGCCTCACGTCGCTCTGGCAGGGGATCGACTGGGAGGATCTCCGGAGCGTCCAGAGAGCCGCGGGAGAGATGCAGGCGCTCGTGAATTCGGCCCAGATTCCGCAGGACGTCCGCGAGGCCATCACGCTTTCCGCACACGATCTCTACCGCCAGACGGCGGGCCATGCCCGGGTCTCCCTGCGTTCCTCCGCCATCGGCGAGGACAGCCACTCGTCCTTCGCGGGGCAGTACTCCAGCTTCCTCAACGTCCGCCTGGAGCAGGTCCTGCGCCGCTACAAGGAGACGGTCGCGAGCAAGTTCGGAGCCCGGGCGCTCTTCTACATGCACTCCCACGGCTTCCGCGAGGAAGAGATCGCCATGAGCGTGGGTTGCTTCCTCATGGTCGAAGCGCGAGCGGCCGGCGTCGCCTACACCGTCGACCCGAACGATCCCGATCGGGACGACATGACCGTGGCGGCGGTCTGGGGGCTCGGAAAGCCGGTCGTGGACGGCGCGATGACTCCGGACGTCTATTTCGTTCCGCGAGAGCCCGGCCGGGGAAACGTCCGGCGGCAGGTCGTGCGAAAACCGCGCCGGGTGGTCTTCGCCCGCGAGGAGGGCGTCGTGGAGGAGGACGTGCCTGCGGAGCTGCAGGAGCAGCCCTGTCTCGACGACCTCCAGCTCGACCAGCTGGCCGGGTACCTGCGGGCCCTCGAAGCCCACTACGGCACGCCGCAGGACGTCGAGTGGGCCCTGGATGCGCAGGGGCGTCTCTTCGTTCTCCAGACGAGACCGCTCGCCCTCCCTGAGGGCGCGGGCCCGCAGGGCACGGACTCCTCCGGGATCAGCCCCGATCTCGTTCTTCTCTCCGGCGGGGCTGCCGCCTGCCGGGGCGTCGGCGTCGGCATCGTGTTTTCCGCCGAGAGCGACGAGGAGCTGGCGCGGTTCCCGACGGGCGGCGTCCTCGTGGCGCGACAGAACTCCCCGCGGTTCGTCAACGTCATGACACGGGCGGCCGCCATCGTGACCGACGTCGGAAGCGTCACGGGACACATGGCATCTCTCGCGCGGGAATACGGCGTCCCGACGATCTGCAATGCCGTCACCGCGACGCAGCTTCCGGCCGGGCTCGAGGTCACCGTGGACGCGACGAGCTGCACGGTCTACCGCGGGCGAATCGAGGAGCTCGTGCGGCGGGGACGAGTCACCCGCCGCGCGCGAAGGGATCTTCCGGGGCTGGCCGTGCAGGAACGATTGACCGCCCGGATTGCCCACCTGAACCTGACGGATCCGTCCAAGAACTCGTTTCGTGCCAAGAACTGCGCCACGTGCCACGACGTGGTCCGGTTCTGCCACGAGATGGCCATCTCCGAGATGTTCCACATCAACGACTACTCGAACCTGCGCGAGCGGGGGATGGCCTTCCGCCTCGAGACCGACATTCCCCTCGGGATCTACGTGATCGACCTCGGGGATGGCGTGGCCTGCAAGCCCGGGGACCGCTTCGTGACCCCGGAGCAGATCACCTCGGTGCCGATGCGCGCCCTGTGGCGCGGCATCACCGCGCCCGGCACGCGCTGGGCGGGAGCGCGGCCCATCGACGTCGGCGGCTTCCTCTCCGTCCTGGCCAGCACCGTGGCGGACGGCGCCCGGGGCGAGCGGGGGCTCGGGGACAACTCGTACGCCATGGTCGGGGCCAACTACGTCAACTTCGGCTCCCGGCTCGGCTATCACTTCACGACGCTGGAATCGGTCTGCGGAGACAGCCTGAACGAGAACACCATCGTCTTCCGCTTCCGGGGAGGCGCCGCCCAGCTCCAGCGTCGGGAGCGCCGGGTCCGGTTCATCGCGGACGTCCTCTCCCACCACGGCTTCGAGGTGGACCGCCGCCAGGACCTCCTCAACGCCTGGGTCAAGAAGCTGCCGTCCGACGCGATCGAGGCGCGCCTCGAGATGCTGGGAAGTCTGATGGGATGCGTCCGTCAGCTCGACGTCTTCATGCACTCCGAGGTGGCCGTGAGCCAGTGCGTGGAGGCATTCCTCGCGGGCCGGACCGAATTCTTCGACTTCGACGGAAGCGCGGGAAGCCCGGGGGGGACGTGAGGGATCCGCAGCGAGCGCGGATTCCTCTCACCGGCCCTTCGCGGCGACGGAACGGCGCACGGTATCGAGCAATTCATCGAGCTCGATCGGCTTGAGCAGGTACTCGAAAGCGCCCAGCTCCATTCCGGTGACGCCGAGCTCGACCGACGCGTGACCCGTCAGGAGGATGACGGGGAGCGCCGGGTAGAGACGGCGGAGGCGCCTCAGCAGCTCGAGGCCGTCCATCTCGGGCATCCTCACGTCGACCACCGCGCAGTCGATCGGGGAGGCGCCCAGGATCGCGAGCGCCTCGGCGCCGCTCGCGGCCGTGACGCACGCGATCCCGCGCCGTTCGATCCTCGCCTTCATCGGCTCGAGGAACCCCGCCTCGTCGTCCACGAGCAGCAACCTCAGATCCGCCATGGCACCGCCCTCCTCTCCGACCGGCCCGCTCTAGGCTTCCTTCGCCTCCGGCGGGAACCACAGACTGAATGCGGCCCCCCCTTCCGGGCCGCTTTCCAGGCTGATCGAACCCCCGAGATCCGTCATGATCTCCTGGCAGATGGCCAGGCCCAGCCCGGTGTGGTCCCTCGAGCCGTCCTTCGTCGAATAAAACGGCTCGAAGACCCGCGCCCGCTCCTTCTCGGGAATTCCGGGCCCGTTGTCGATCACGCGCACCCGGACTCCTCCTCCTTCGGTCTCGACCACGAGGCGCACCTCGCCCTTGTCTCCCAGCGCGTCGAGGGCATTGTTGATCAGGTTCAGAAAGACCTGCTGCATCTTCGACAGACTCGAGCGGATCAGAGGAACGTCGGAGGCGTACTGGCGGACGATCCGGACTCCGGAGCTTTCGAGCTGCTTCTCGAGGAAGCCGACGGTCTCGTCGAGGGCGGCGACCACGTCGA